>JAUXUE010000047.1 GCA_030681075.1 Candidatus Amesbacteria bacterium
GAATTGGAACCAATTGGCGCAGCCCTTGCCTATGGCCAAACCTCACAAAATGAGGAAATCGTCTTGGTCTTTGATTTTGGCGGTGGAACTCTGGATATTTCTATTGTGTCCTACCCTAGTGGCAAAATATTGGGAGTGACTGGCGTGGGTATTGGCGGAGATTTGATTGACATTCATATTTTTCAAAACAAACTTCTCAAATATTTTGGCGGACAATCAAAATTTGGTTTGCATCAGACGCACTTGCCAAAATTTATTGTCAATGCTTTACAAAATTGGTATTCTCTTTCTCTACTAAAAACTCAAGACTTTCTGGTAACTTTGGAGCGCCTGACTCAACAGACTGACGATAAATTCTCGATGAAAAATCTGGAAAGCCTAGTCTTGTACAACCTCGGATTTGCGCTCTACGAGGATATTGATCGGGTCAAAAAACAATTATCACAGACTACTCAAGAAAATTTTTCATTTAATCAGCAGTCAATTCAAATAAATGAAGTGCTGACTCGCCTCGATCTTCAGGAAATAATGTATCCCTTACTTGTGAGCATTGAAGAATGTATTGATGAAAGTCTAAAGGTATCAGGTATAAATGTATCAAAAATCGACAAGGTAGTTATGACCGGGGGTTCGTCACTTATTCCACGGGTCAAAGAAATATTGGCAGCTAAGTTTGGAGGGGAAAAAATATCGCAGTTTGATGTCTTTGAAAGCGTAGTCACGGGACTTGGTATAAAATCATCACAACTATGGCCATAACCTTGCAAATTACTGCCCTTTCAAAAACTTTCAATGACTTGTTATTTGAAAATATAAATATAAGTCTGGCGGGGGCGGCTAAGATTGGGCTGATCGGAGATAATGGCTGTGGTAAGTCGACGCTCCTGACGATGTTAGCATCGAGCACTGAAAATATCACCTGGAGCAGAGACACCCAAATAGGCTATCTTCCTCAAGAGATAAACGACGAGATAGATAGTGTCTCAGGTGGCGAGAAAAAAATAATTAAGCTGGCCCAATTGTTTTATGGTGGATATGACGTCTTACTGCTGGACGAACCGGATAATCATCTGGATATCGAGCACCGGGAATGGTTTTCCCAAATGGTCCATGACTTTGCCGGAATTGTGATAATCATAAGTCATGACCGGAAATTCCTGCGCGAGTCGACCGATCACATCTGGCATATGGAAGACAAGAAACTCCGGTCTTATGATTATGGCTATGAAAAATTTCGGGAGATTTATGAATCCGAGAAAGAAGCCAGAATGCATCTCTGGCAAACTCAGGAAAAAGAACGTAAGAGATTGGCTGATTTTGTGACCCGGATGCGAGCCAAAGCTGGTGCTAACGATAAATTTGCTAGCCAACTAAGTAATGCTATTCACCGCTATGATAAATATGTGGCGGAAATGATAGACAAACCAAAGCCTGATAAGGCTCTAAATTTGAATATAAAATTGTCTGATCAGTCCAAGAAAAAATCGGCCATTCATGTCAAGGATCTTTCCAAGTCCTATGATCATAAGGTTTTGGATAAGCTGAATCTCCATTTATTCTGTGGAGAAAAGATTGCCATAATGGCTCCCAATGGCTCTGGTAAATCAACCCTTCTAAATATAATGGTCGGCAAGCTCAAGCAAGATTCGGGTACGGTCCACATTGGAGCCGACCTGAGATTGGGTTTCTATAATCAGCAACATCTGGAAGCTCTGGATGAAAATGCCACGCTTATAGAAGAAATTCAAAAGACCAAGGGTACATTTTATTATGATGCCATAGGTTACCTAAAGCGCTTTAAATTTGATGAAAACCAGATCAAGTCACCGGTAAAATTCCTAAGTGGTGGCCAGAAATCCAGACTGCAATTGGCCAAATTCTTTTCACTCAATCCTGATATTTTGATATTGGACGAACCAACCAATCACCTAGATCTAAAGACTGTCCTGGCTCTGGAAAATTTTTTGAAGAATTATACTGGGACATTAATTTTAGTAAGCCATGATCTGGAACTAGTCCACAACACCGTCTCCAAAATCTATGATCTCAAATCCGGCCAACTCTCTCTACGAACTAGCTGAAGAATAATGACGGAGACCTGCTTGCCACACTTTTTCGGAAATAATCCAACTGACAAAAAGTACTACAATAAATAGTGTTATTAGCTTCGAGTCAAAAATTCCCATAAGAATTGAGGAAGGTACGTAAACCATCAATACAGCCGGAATAATCGTCAAAAGAAACAATCCCACAAAATTTGGAAATATTTTCAGAGGATATTTTCCGAATCCATACACCTCATCTACCAAGCTCACAAGTTCATCTGCCTCGGTTGTCCAAAATGACAATGAAGCTAATGTAAAAAGCACATTATAGAGCATAATAATCCCTAACAAGACGAATAGAACAAACAAAGAAACCCCAACGAAAGATGGATTTAGGTTTCGACTGGCATATACCACAACCAGAATCGAACCAAAAAACGGTATCAAGATATCTGGTGATTGTTCGCGAAATGAAACCATAAATCGAGTGTTGATTGGAAGTTTTGAAACAAAATCAAAGGTTCCATCTCTTATCAAGGCTGGAAAGTGGTCTATCGAACCTCTATAAAAAATCCATCCTGAATAATAGAAAAATTGTTCAACAGCAAACAGAATAAGCATCTGGTCAAACGTCCAGCCAGATACCGAAGGAACCTTACTAAAAATTAAATTAATAAAAACAATATATCCTGCCGAATACATGCCGGTAGGAAGTACAGCAGAAAAAAAGTCTAATCGATATTCCATTGCTTTGAGATAGTTGATTTTGGCGAGAATAATAAATATTCTTATATACCTAACCAGCTTAGAAACCGTAGGCTTCATATTTTTCAACTCCTTTCTTCCAAGTGATATTACCTATTATTAAAAATGAAGTTAACCAGATAATCCCCACAAAAAGCGCCCGACCCATCTGACCAACAGATACCTGTTGTTGAAATATCTTTAGGGGAAAATTAAAAAGATAGGTAAATGGTAATTGTTCTAATACACTTATAGCCAATGGTGGAAAGAAACTTAGTGGTATCCATCGCCCACCAAGTAAGCCCATCAACTGATTTATCCCCTGGCGAATATGTGTAATTTCTGAGACATAAAAACTCCAGGTACCAACTATAAACAGTATCTGATGACTAATTAGAAAGGCAATAAATGAAAAGACAAAAAATCCTACAAAATATATCAATGAACTGGGGAGAATTACAAAACCCGGAAAGAAAATAAAGACTACAAGTGCCGCCAAAATACTCAGTGAAGAATTGGATAACTGTTGACCAACGGTATAGAAGAGAAGATATTTCCAATAATCCAAAGGCTTTAATAAGTAATTACTCAAATCTCCCGTCTTAATATCTCTATTTAACATTCTTGCTGGAGTTTGAGTATAAATAATATCAATTATTTCTACCAAAATATAATATGTGGTGATTGATGCCAACCCAAAACCGCCAATTTCAGGTTTTATTTTAAATAGGGCTGTCCATAGAAGTACAAACAGAAGAACCAACAGAGAATGTCGTATAACTCTAAAATAAATTGATGCCGGATATGCAGCAGAAACCTGAAAACCAATTTTTAGAAAACACCAATATTTCTTCATCCTTTGATTTTACTACGAACTGGCTGATCCGCTGAGCGGATCTATAGCCTCGCTAAGACGAGGCTGAGGAGTAGCGCTTAAGACCTTCTGTCCATAGATACCTACCAACCAAATTAAAAGTAATGGCCAACATTAACATCCATACCCAAATTAACCAATTTGGTTTCAGAAACAGAGCTTCTGCTGGAATCACAACTATAAGTGCAATGGGGATAATGCTCGTAAATATCCTTTGTAAAAAAATTCCATATATTTCTTTAGGAAACCTACTTGCATCATAGAGTGAAGTAAAAATATTAGCAATATTGTTTAACCTGTCTGTATACAAGACAAGGGTCATTGTAGAAAAATAAATCCCATAGATTAAAAATATAGATACAATTGTTATTCCCACAAAAAAAATTAATTGTATAATATTTGGTAAATATTCTAGTTGAGATATTCCAAGGACAATAAATCCCAGACCTCCAACAATAGACGGAAATATTGAAAATGAAAATTCACGAAACGAAACCAAGAATTGGGCGTCTAAAGGTTTTGTCAAATACATATCCAACTTACCTTCTGAAATACTTTTTGGTAAATAATTAAAACTCTGAAACATCCAACCCCAAACAGGAAATACCAATAATCGGAAAGTTCCCAACCCAATAATTACTTGTGCTTGATTCCAATTACCTATCATTTTGATGTTTGAGATTAATGCAGAAATAAATACAAAATCCATCAATATCCAGCCTATATCTACGATAGTCCAGGTAATGAAATTGACTCGATACTCCATCACTTTCATCCATGATAGCTGTAAACATTTATACAAAACCCTAATATATCTATTCATATTAATTACCAGTGGCGGAATATTTTAATAAAGCTCGTTTTTCTAAAAATCTGCTTAATACATAAAGTAACAAAACCCAAAGAATAGAAACCGATACATATATCAGTTGCTCACTTATTGGTATTGGTTGAATAAGTCCTCGAATAGGCAATGTAAACCAGAAATAAAACGGAGTCATCGACGACACAATTCTAAGCCACATTGGAAAGAATTCTATTGGCAACCAGGCACCACCAAACATTCCTTCAAACATCCACTTTAGATGAATCAAGAAACTGGCCTGATCAAACCAGTATGCTGCAAGTGTAATCATATAACTTACGAAAAATCGTTGAAAAAAAGAAGTAATCAACAAAATAATTACAAATAATAATTGTTGAAACTGTAAATGTACAGTACTCAGTAAATATCTAACCGGAATTAATACTAAAAAAGTAGGAATTAAATATATGAGTCCTGAAATCCTCCATGTCAATTCATTGGCCATTAAATATCCCTTGAATGAAAAAGGTTTGAGTAGATTTTTACTTATCGACCCGTCTTTAATATCATCAATAACCCAATCATCAAAATGATGAGCCGTAAGTCTGGCAATACAAAGAGTCAGAAATTGATAAGTGATCAGCCAACCTGCGGTATCAGTACTTATTCTTCCAAACTTCTGAAGCGAAATCCACAAATTCATCATATATACCATTGGTATAGCTTCGAGTATAAACCACACAATACTCTCACCGCGATAAGCGATCGTCTGCTGCCAAGTAATCTTACAAAACGCCCAATACTTTCTCATCTCTTGATTTTACTATGAACCGGCAGGGAAAAAACTACTTACAAAATTTTGCCTTGGTAAAACCGGCTGCTTGGGCTTCTGATTCAGAACAGAAATACCGTTCACCTTTAAATTTTTCGATAATCGTCTTATTGTAATATGGGCAATCGGGTCTCAAATAAACCCATGCGTATTTATCTCGGTCATAATTACCTTTAATAACACATTTGGGATCCGGTGGATCCGGCTGATAACATTCGGCGCCATATATTCCCAACTTATTCGCTCTGGCAAATTGATTGGCCTCTCTTAACGCTTGGGACTCTGACTGACCAGCACGGTCATAGTGCCCAAAGCCTTCCCTGATCATTATTTCATTGACCAATTTCCCATCAACATAAACCAAAGCCACTACCCGACGAAAATGGTCGACAATTGGTTCACGCAAAACAATCTTTTTACCTAAGATTAACTCAGATAATCTCCTGGTAGCTTCGGAACCATAACAATTCAGAGGTTCGGGAGCATCCAAGCCATAAAGCCTAATCAATTGACCATTGCCAATCGTGAAAGTATCCCCGTCCTTAATATCTTTGACATTTTCACCAACAAAATACGGCAAACTCAATGTCGCTGCCGCAACCACTCCAACGACCAACTTTTTTAATCCAGTCATTCATATAATTATAGCGGATCATTTCCGATGTATGGAACACTCAACATATTTTTATAATGCCCAAACCCCGGATTTTGGAGGAAGTGTCATAATACCAACATCAACCCGCCTGAGATTGGGGAACTTTTTTTGGGCATTTAGCATAGCTTCAGTAGACGTCGCACCACCAGCAATTACCCTGCTACCCACGACCACGCCAGTAAGTCCTGCATATTTAACTGCAATAGTTTTCGGAACGATCAATTTTTTTATACTTGCCATATTTTAAGTATAGCATTCTCTTTCAAGAACTGGCTGAGGAGTAGTGCCTGAGAGCAAAGTTCCAGAACATTTGGGAAATTACAAAAGTAATTATGGCTACGACAGTTGATAATAATAGT
Organism: Candidatus Amesbacteria bacterium; assembly: GCA_030681075.1. GTDB lineage: Bacteria > Patescibacteriota > Microgenomatia > CAZETR01 > Amesbacteraceae > JACRNA01. The sequence goes on from JAUXUE010000047.1 coordinate 6,315, forward strand.
GATGGTAATATAGGATCGCCCAATAAAACACGTGTGGGAATCGCGGCAATAAAGACCGTAGGAACCAAATAACACAATACCACTCTGACTTTTTCTTTAAATATCGTGGGGGGTAATTTCCCCGTAGATGCCAATGATTCTATTAGGTGTCCAATATTAAATAAATCAGTCAACCAAAAAGCAGTTGTGTGGATCATAAAAAATACGTTATATAGAATAAATGATCCAAGCATCACCAACAATAAATATGACATTAATATTAGCGGGCTATTGTTTTTTGATAAAATCGAAATCATTATAAAGAGGAGTGGTATCTGTAATAGGCCGTCTGCGTTTTGACTGCCAATTGCCAATAATAACCGAGCTGAAACAGGTTTTGTTAATAATTGATCCAAATCTCCCCTTTTAATTTTTTCCGACAATTTATCCATACCGGGTATTGCCGAAATCATCAATAAGCTCCACGAGAAGGCTTGGGTAATTACCAGCAATACCACCTCAGGCTTTGTCCAACCGGCGATTGCATTCATGCGTCCAAAAATAATTTGAGTAAACAACAAAAAGGACAATATCCATCCCACACTCATCATGCTATTGACTGCGAAATTTACTCTAAATTCAATTTCCTGCATCCAATTAACTTTGAAAAAGACTAGATATAGACGAAATATTCTTTTCATACTCCGGCCGAAGTATAGGCCTTTGTTCCCTTACTCCACATAGTTTTATAAATAATGACCAGAATTAATATCCAGATTATTCCGACCGTAAATCCAAATACTATCTCCTTGCCTGCTAGCTTTCCCAAGATTATCTCCAGAGGAAAAGAATACATATATCTAAACGGTAAAAATTTTA
>JAUXUE010000051.1 GCA_030681075.1 Candidatus Amesbacteria bacterium
AGAAATTGGTAGTTGTTCACAACAAGCCAAATAGGGGTTATGGTGGGTCACTCAAGGCTGGCTTTGATGCAGCCAAAAAAGATTTGATTATCATGTCCCATTCAGATAATCAATTTGACATAAAGCAAATCCCGTTGTTAATCGATAAATTAAATCAATCGAGTGCGGATATGGTATCGGGTATCAGGGAAGATGATCATGATCCCCTTCATCGTAAAGCAATCCGTTGGTTATGGAATTCTGGGATTAGAGCTATGTTTGGATATTTGGCCTCTGATATTGATTGTGGATTCAAGGTGTTTAAGAGAGAAGTATTACAAAAAGTAAATATGCCATCAGATGGTGCCATGATTGATACGCAATTATTAGCAGGGATGCGTGCTCGTGGTATGAAGATTGTCGAAATGCCGGTAATACATCTGCCAAGAACAGCAGGACAATCAACCGGAGGAAATCCAAAAGTAATAATTAAAGCAATCAAGGAATTATTAATATTTTGGTGGCAATTAAAGAATGAATTGATGGTTGAGAGAGGATTGGCTGTATTTCGTTGGGAGGCGATGTTGATAGGCCTAATACTTTTGATTGCCGGATTTACACGGATGTACAAAATTGACCAATATATGACATTTTTGGGTGATGAGGGACGCGATGCTATGGTGGTGCGTGACATGGTAATAGGCAAGAAATTTACACTTCTGGGGCCTGGGACATCTGTAGGTAATATGTATTTGGGTCCATTGTATTACTACATGATGGTTCCCTCACTCGCATTATTTGGTCTTTCTCCAGTCGGCCCAGCTGTAGCTGTAGCATTGCTAGGAGTGGCAACTGTGGGATTATTATGGTGGTGGGGTAGGCAGTTATTTGGTCGCACTTCCGCTCTCCTAATTTCTATTGCCTATTCCCTATCGCCTACCATAATTATTTATAGCCGTTCATCCTGGAATCCCAATATCATGCCATTTTTTGCCCTTCTTGCCATGTATGGAATCTGGAAGGTCTGGAAATTTGGTTACTGGCGCTGGTTGGTAATTTCAGCTGTCTCACTAGCCTTCGTTTTAAATTCACACTATTTAGGGTTATTACTTATACCTGTAATATTACTATTCGTTTTTCTAGCATATCAAAAGTTCAAAAACTCAAAAACTAATCTCTATTTTCTAATCTCTATTTTCTCATTTATAATTTTAATGTCTCCATTATTGTTTTTCGATCTTCGCCACGATTTTATGAATTTCAAAAGTATCAAATTATTCTTTACCGACCGCCAGACTACAGTCAACCTCAAGGTCTACAAAGCTATTCCTAATCTCTGGACCATTTGGGAAATGATAATTTCGAGCATGTTGGTTGCAAAAAATAATCTATATACATTGGCAACCTCGATTATGGTGATCATGGGGTTTGGTTGGGTACTAAAGTCCAAAGTATCCAAAGATTTCTGGTTAGTCGTGACATGGTTGCTCTCTGGATTAATGGGATTAGGCTTATATAAGCAACATATTTATGATCATTATTTTGGGTTTCTATATCCGGCTATATTTTTACTTTTGGGATATGTGTTTTCAAAATTAAATAAACATTTGGCATTTGGAATTGTATTGTTTTTGATTATCGTCAATCTGCAGTCAAACCCATTGCGTTATCCGCCGAATAACCAGTGGCGAAACACCAAAGAAACCGCTGATTTTATAATTATCAAATCAGGAGGTGAGCCTTTTAATTTGGCTTTATTGTCCAAAGGCAATTATGATATGAGTTATCGTTATGCTCTGTCTCTAAAAAACTCCAAATACAAGACGCTCCTTCAGCAAAACACTAAACAATTGTTTGTCATTTGTGAAGATCCCGATTGCAAGCCAGTTGGAAATCCTCTTTGGGAAATTGCTGGCTTTGGTTGGGTAAAAATAGATGACCTCTGGACCATGCCTTGGGGAGTAAAAGTTTATAAGCTTGGACATTATGAAAAGTAAAACGATATTAATACTAATATCTATTTTGGTGACAGCTTTATTTATTAGAGTATATAGAATCTCGGATATTTTGGGATTTTATTATGATCAAGGCCGGGACGCTTCTGTAATCTGGGAGTTTTGGCACAACAACCGCTTTTTTTTGATTGGACCAACTACGGGAATAGAAGGAATATTTAGAGGTCCTTGGTATTATTGGCTGATTGCAGTACCTTATTTTCTGGGTAACGGAGATCCTATCTGGCCAGCCGTATTTTTGAGCATTACCAGTGTTGTTGCTGTTTATTTTTGTTTCTATTTAGGTAATAAAATTCAAGGTCTAAAGACAGGTTTATTAGCGGCTTTAGTTTCCGGTCTTTCTTATTTTATTTTGCAATCGTCACGATGGCTAAGTAACCCCACTCCAATGCTGCTGATAAGCACTCTTATAGTTTATTTTATGTTCGCCATCCAAGACGGTAAGAGATGGGCTTGGGTAGGTCTATCGTTTTTTCTTGGACTTGCCATGCAATTTGGCAGCGCCACTGAAATATTCTTTTTTCCGGCCGTAGCCATATTTTTTATTTGGCAATACAAAAACCGTCCAAGTCTAATTCAATTG
>JAUXUE010000053.1 GCA_030681075.1 Candidatus Amesbacteria bacterium
GATATCCAAAATAAAAAACTTCTTTGCTCTTCTTCTTTCATTCTTTTGGGTTGGTGGCGAGTGGGCTTGAGTCGGGGTGGAGAGAATTGAACTCTCTACATCTCGGTCCCGAACCGAGCATTCTACCGATGAATTACACCCCGATTATGTATAATTGTATCACGCAGCTCTCATAGCTCAACGGATAGAGTAGACCCGTCCTACCTGCCCGCCGCACGAAGCGCTTATAGCTCAATGGATAGAGCAAGGGTTTCCTAAACCTTAGATGCAGGTTCGATTCCTACTAAGCGCACACAATTGCTTTGGCAGGCGGGAGGGTAAGATGATGGTTCAATTCCATCTGGGAGCACCAAACCGAATTTTTAATTTATAATTTTTAATTTTTAATCAAATCCAAATATCTTAATATTTTAATTTTTAAAAATTTAGATTTAAAAATTGATTTTAAATTTTAAATTAAAAATTACTCTATCTCAAACTCACCGCATACAAATTTGGCTGGGTAGCAGGGTTTCCGGTTAGGTTTGAGAGAATGAGTAGTTGTTTGGAAGAAGGATAGGGCACTGCAAAATTATTTTCCATGGGGCCAGTATAGACAATTGTCGGATTCTGCCCATCATACTCAAAGACAATTACTTTATTTTTATCGATCTTTATAAGATGATTTGAATCGGAAAACCACTGAGCACTTTTATCTGAGCACTGAGCACTGATCAAAAAATTCTTATCTTCTTCCAGATCATACACATATACACATCCAGCTTTTAGATCTCTCGATTCGGGTTGAGTATTTGAACCGGGAAGTTTGGGAATCAAATTTTCGGCCAATGTTGCCGAGGCTGTGGCTGTGTACATAAGTTTATTTTCCCTTGGGGACCAGACAAGATTGGCAGCAGACGTAGCCAAGATATTTTTTAGTACTACTGGTAATAATTCAATACTTCGATTGGCTTTGATATCTTTGGACATATTCCATTCATTAGTTAATTTCTTTAGATCAAAGACGGGCTGAGTCTCAGATTTATTTATATCCACAAGAAATGCGGATGGCGTAGAAAGACCAAGAATATATTTATTATCTGGAGACCAGATTAATTTATAAATATTTTTTATAGGTGTTATGAGACGGCTCTCTCTATTCAAAAGTCCCAATGGAGATTCGCTCAAATCTAAAGTAAAAAGCTGATTTTCAGACAGATAAGCTACTTTTGAGCCATCATCTGACACAGATGGAAGACTTGCCCCAGAGAAAGTGACTGCCTTAAGTGAAGGAACAGATGGAAATAGTAGTGGACTTGCCCGGGTAACCACTTCCGGCTCAATCTTGAGCTGTTTTTCCCATACATTGAAACCTTCCTTTTTTATTTTAATTTGATAAATACCGGGTACCAAATTGAGAGTGGTATCGGTCGCTGATTTTAGTTCTCCATTGACATAGATAGAAGCACCGGTAGGCAGGGAAGTGGCAGACAATAAACCAGTAGCCTGGAAAGTCTGCTGTTTTAGGCTAAACCGGTATCCGCGGGCAAACAAAATAACCAGTACCGTCACGGTTGGTACTAGTATCAAGGATAGTAAAAATAGTAGAATGCGGGTACGCACTACCGTATTATACCGAATTTTTAATTTATAATTTTTAATTTTTAATCAAATCTAAATTTTAAATATTATAATTTTTAAAAATTCAAATATTTTGATATTAAAAATTGATTATAAATTTTAAATTAAAAATTAAAAATTATGTTTAATAAGAGAATCGGAATAGATCTGGGTACTGCCAATTCACTGGTTTGGCTAGCTGGAACTGGCATAGTTCTCAATGAACCGACGGTGGTCGCCATGACGGTTGACGATGGTCGGGTGGTGGCGGTCGGAAACGAAGCCAAGGAAATGCTGGGGCGGACTCCGGGGAATATAACCGCCAGCCGGCCGATGCGGGATGGTGTCATTGCCGATTATGTAGTGACCGAGGCAATGCTTCGCTATTTTATTCAAAAAGTTTGCGGCAGAATATTTTTATTTAAGCCAGAAGTGATGATTTGTGTTCCCTCAGGTGCTACCCAAGTGGAGCAGAGAGCGGTCTTGGACGCAGCCCTCAGCGCAGGAGCAAAAGTGGCATATCTTATCGAAGAACCTCTTGCCGCAGCCATAGGTGCGAAATTACCGATTGCGGCAGCCAGTGGAAATATGATTATAGATATTGGTGGGGGGTCCGCCGAAGCGGCGGTAATTTCCTTGGGCGGAGTCGTCGTCCACAAATCTGTCCGGGTGGCTGGAAACAAAGTGGACGAAGCCATAGCCAATTTTATGCGCAAAAAACATAATCTTTTGATCGGGGACACCAGCGCCGAGGGAGTAAAGCTCACTATCGGATCAGCTACCATCTTGCCAAAAGAAGAATTTATGGAGGTCAAGGGCCGGGACAATGTGACTGGCTTGCCGAGAGCAATTACTATTTCTTCGACTGAAGTCACTGAAGCCATCAGGCCGGTCTTGATGCAGATTGTGGGCGCTGCCAAAGGGGTTCTGGAAGAGACTCCACCAGAATTGTCATCTGATATTATTGACAAGGGGATTGTCATGAGTGGGGGCACTAGTACTTTGCGCAATTTTGACAAACTCATGACTGATTTGACCGGTGTGCCTTGTCATGTGGCTGAGGAACCCCTGCTTTGCGTTGCCCGGGGCACTGGCGTGGCTCTCGAGAATCTCGATCTTTATAAAAAATCGATAACTAAGAAATAATAGTATTGTCATACATTGGTCATACCATAGTCACTCAATCGGCATTCAATTGTATGACTACTGAATGCCAACCGTATGCCTATTGAATGACAGGGCCATCTAATTACTCGGTCTCTTACTTGGTCCCTGCACCTTGCTCCCACTTTGTTGACAAATTAGATAGGTGATGTTATATATATGTTATGAATCTACAAAGTCGAATAGTGGAATTGAATCCTCAATGGCGAGGGGAAGTGTTTCCAGTTCCTAGTTTGAGGCGTGATCTCTTTGAAGTTTTACATACCAGCCTCAAATCACCTCTAATTACTTTTTTAAGTGGATCCAGGAGAGTGGGTAAATCAGTTCTTTTAAAGCAATTAATCAATAATCTAATTCTGGAGGAAAAAGTAAAGCCAACAAGAATACTTTTTTTTGAATTTTCTCCCAATCAGAACAAAGAGTTGATTTGGGAAGTTTACCGGTATTTCAAACAAAATATTCTCCAAAATGGAGAATCACTTTATTTATTCTTTGACGAAGTCCAGGTTGTGCCCGGTTTTGAAATAACTATCAAGGAGATATATGATAATTTGGATCAAACCAGAGAAAAAATATTTATTACTGGTTCACCCAGTATTTCTTATAAAAGAAAGATGGCTGAAAGTTTGGCTGGACGGTTTATTGCCTACAGACTATTTCCTCTAAACTTCAAAGAATATTTGCGATTGAGTATGTCTCCTCTATTGCTAAAAGTAAATAACCCAAGCCTTGATAATCTGTCGAGAATGGGGGATTTAGAACAGTTAAATATGGAATTTAAGCGTTTTTTAACCTGGTGCCGACTTCCTCAGATGCTAAATATGCCAGAAAATGAACGAGGGTTTTATTTGGAAGGAAGTATCGATCAAACAATAACCAAGGACGCCTTTGATTATTTTAATATTCAAAATCCCAGAGCTTTATCTGCACTTTTTTCATATATTTGTCAAAATAATGGACAAGTCATGGTCAAGGAAAACCTGTCCAAAATTTCTGGAATTTCAATTGTAACGGTGGCCAACTATTTGGATGTTTTGGAGCTTATGGGGCTTACCTATGTAATATATAATTCTACCAATCCGATTGTAAAGCTAAATAGTGCCCGGAAAATCTATGTTTCTTCCATGTTTGGTTTAAAAAATAGTAAATATGATCCACAAACAGCGTTTGGATTTGCCGCCGAATCATATGTATTGGAAAGATTATTGGAACAGAATCAGCTGGTTACTTTTTATAGAAATCGCAATAAAGAAGTTGACTTTTTACTACCTAAAAGCAATATTGCGTACGAAGTAAAGTATCGTCCTCAATTTGAACAGTCCAAGATCATTTTGCCCGATTTCGAACTCAAGGTTTTGTCTTATTCAGGATCTCTGCCCGTTTGTTTGTTTTAGTGTGTTTTGATTTTAAGACATCGGCAAAATTCGCAAACTGCGGGGTTATTTGCTGTAATTTTGCCTCAATCGGGGGTTGGGTTGGGGCGGTCCGATGTACATCGGACCGCGCTGAATCCGTCACAGCGAGCGTTAAAAAACTTGAAATGACTTCCTTGATTTGGATTTGCAGTCCCGATGGTACATCGGGGATACTCCATGGAATGAAAGTTTTAGCGAGTGCCGTGACGGTGCGCTTTTCTTGGTTCATTCTTTTTGCGCAAACAAAAGAATGAACAATGATTAAAAGAAATGATTTTGTTTTTTAAGACCTCGGCAAAATTCGCAAATGCGTTTCTCGACTCCCGCAAGTAGTTTCTTGCGGGGTCCGGCTGCGATACTATTTGCTAAATTTTGCCTCGATCAGGGCGGGAGTGGGG
>JAUXUE010000066.1 GCA_030681075.1 Candidatus Amesbacteria bacterium
AAATTCCAGAAATAATCAAAATTGAAGATCCTCCCATTGGTTGGTCAGAACCGTTGAAAATTTTACTGGTTATTGGTGGACTTGGAGCATTATCAGCCTTGATTTTCAAAGGTGCACAAAAATTGAGTGCCCACGAAAGACGGATTATCCAAGTTACAACAAGTACGAAACAAATCGTTACAATCTTTGATACACCTATTACAAGAAGTATACACCAAGATCTAAGAGTTAGATCTCTTATTAGAAACTGGGAAACAAATAGCGAACCAGAAATAGGTAGAATATTAGCCAATAATTTGTCTCCAGAGGTAATAATAGTAGCACCAATTATTAATCCCGGAATGTCTCCACTGAGAGTGGATCAAGCAAATTTTTCGGCTATCCAAGCAAGTAGAATGCCAGCAGATGAAAAAGAGGCGAAAATAAGAGGCTTGTATGAACAATACATAACAGAACACGTAAAACGAGATACAGCTTTTTGACAATTTTCTATTTGAGAATTATAATGATTGTATGGCATTGAATGGGGAGCGGAAAGCAGATGGATCCTTCAAACTTAATCGTAATCCAAGCGCAGCATTTAATGCCGTCATTGAAGATGCTCTGAATCGAGCCGACCCTACTGCGTCTAAGCCACCTCAGAAAGAACCAAATTATGATAAGCTTAAAGAGAGTCTTGAGCGTCAAAGTGCTAGTAATCTGCCTCAACCTAATTTATTGGAACGGTTTTTTTCAATAATTAATCCAAAGGAAGATACAATAAAAGTAAGCGATGTTCTCAATTTCAAAGAATCTGCTCCTAGTGGAATGAGACAAGCTACATATCAAGTTGTGGCTCCGGGTGTTGCGGCCGAAAACACAAGACGTGCGGGAGTGAAAGCGGTGAAAGAAGCTAAAAAATCGGCTGTGGCCAAACATCAAATAATAGGTGCTGAGCAGGAAACAGTGGAACAAACAGTCGAAGATGTGTGGTCAATTGGGGCAGATAATCAAATGTAATCAAATTTCTTTAGCTATAGCCTTTAATCACCCAGATTTTGTCCCAATAGATTTGGTGCTTGGCCCTTATCCGTAAATTCGACTTGAGTGGCAGTACCTAAACTACGCCAAATTTCCAGTAGCATTTCCTGAAACCCCATTAAGTCTTCCGGTCTCTGACCATCCTTCACTTCTTGTGCTAAAGTATTAATTAGAACTGAATAAGCAGTCATTGCACTCGGTTCGATACCAGGTTCTGCGACTTTAAACAACGACCAATTTCCACGAATAATTGGTGGCTTGATTAGTATGTTTCTGTGTTGTTGATCTAGATCACCAAGAGTGTCAGCAGATATTCCAAGAGCTAATGCCAAGGCGTTGGGGGTTGCTACCGCAAGCTTCCCATTTGCTATAAATTCCCCCCATCCTCTTTTTGCTTCAGCCATACCTCCTATAATTTGAAGAATAGCCATATTTTTATTATATCCACTTATGCAAGGTATAATGGTTGTATATGCAAAGGATTGTGTTTTTTGGATCAAGTATAGAGTTTTCGCCTGCAGTTTTGCAGAAACTTGCACCTTTCTGTGTGGCGGTGGTAACAACAGAAGATAAGCCTGTGGGCAGGCACTTGGTCATGACGCCAAATCCTGTCAAGGTCCTTGCCCAAAAACTAAAAATTCCGGTGTTTGATAATATTCACGATTTTTTAAAAGCTGATTTTCCGGATTGCATTGGAATAATCGCGGCGTACGGAAAGATAATCGGTCCCAAGACCATGAGTAAACTAAATAACCAAATCTATGGTATTCACCCATCCCTTCTACCTAAATATAGAGGTCCATCCCCTCTCCAGCAGCAAATCCTGGATGGCATTTCTGAGACGGGGGTTACTATCTTTAAAATTAATCTGGGAGAGGATACTGGGCCGATATTGATGCAAGAAAAAGATTTAATCTTGCCAACTGATACTAAGATAACATTGGGAGAAAGGTTGTTTGCTAAAGGTGTTGAATTAGTTTTGAATAATGAATTAAGAAGTATGAATTATGAGGAGCAAGATCACTCCCAGGCAACTCATACAAAAAAGTTTACTCGCCAAGATGGCTTTGTAAATTATTTGGAAATTGAAAATTGTAAATTGAAAATTTCGCGAATGCAGCGCGCATTTTACCCTTGGCCAGGAGTTTGGACCATTGATCCGTCTGGCAAAAGAATCAAAATTTCGTAGACTTATAGTATAATATATAAATATGACAATAAAACAAATGCACGCTGCTGTATTTAAACTCACTATTCCGAAAAAATTTGCTCTTTTTTCCAGTAACCCTCAATCGTTTTTAAACCTATTCGATCTAACAGAGGAAGAAAAAAAGTATTTCTCAGAAATAAAACAGAAAAAAGCTCAGAAATTGCTAAAGCCGTACACACATACATAAAATCAAAAGAGTCTATATAAACAAAATGTTTCCACATTTCTCCCTAAATTCCTCCCGACAAGAAATTTTTTAGACTGATGAGCTGAATTGGGAGATTGTGGTGGGTATAACTGTGATCCACTCCATCCGTTACAACGATTCGATTGACAATCTTTTTATGAAGGATTTGATCGTAAAATGCCGGTGAAAGTGAATTTATGACAGCGTGTTGCAAATTGTTGTACTTTGACTCTACCAATATTACTTCATCAGATTTCAAAGTCACCACAAAATCTACCTCATTTTCACGAGCATCACTTAGATAACAAATATTACTAACTCCATATTTTTTGGCGAGTCTAATAAAGATTGCGTTTTCGACAAGTGATCCAATATCACTAAACCCTACAAAGCTATTTCTCATGCCCAAATCGTTGAAATAATATTTCTTGGGCGAATAAAGTTTTTTGTTTAGGCTCTGAGAATACTGATAGATCGACTCAATCAATTTAACTTCCTTTAAATATAAAATATAATTTTCGACAGTTTTATTGTCTAAAGACAATACATTTGCCACCTTGTTGGCCGAGCTTTTATAGCCTACTTGCTTGGCCAATATTTGGCACAGATCAAATAAATATTGATTGTTTTTTACTTTATGGACTTTGACAATATCTTTTTCAATGATATCTCTGACTAGCTCGTTTAAATAATTTGGCTCTTTTTCGAGCACGTATTCCGGATAACCTCCGTAATACAAATAATCTCTGAGAATATCTTCATTTGAATGAAATAATTTAAATTCCTCAAAATCCAAAGGGGATACGAATAGACTTGTTTCCCTTCCAGTCAAAAAAGCTTTGTTATCCTC
>JAUXUE010000073.1 GCA_030681075.1 Candidatus Amesbacteria bacterium
AAATTCACAAGCAAGAGCAGATCGAAATTACTCCGCAAAAGATCGAGGAGGTCAAAAAAGCGATAGAAGAACGTAGACCCATTGTCCAGATTATCATTGCCCGTAAAACAGAGAAACTTCCCGAATGGATCGAGGAACACAAACGAGAAGTAATCCGCGAAACGCCAAAATTTGAGAAATTAAAAATTGAAATGAAAAAAGAATTTGATATTCCGGAAAAATCTCGAATACCTGAAAAGATCGAACAACGCATAGAAAATAAAATAGAAGAAAGACGTGAAGAAATACGGGAGAATATTCAGGAAAAGATTGAGGAGAGAATAGAATTGAGACCTACCCCTTCGCCTACGGCTACGGTAGGTACAAGCACCCCAACACCATTCCCTACTCCTACTCCAAATGCCAGTCCCAAACCGGAAGTTGAAGATCCAAAACCATCTCCCTCACCTTTGTTAATTCCAAATACATTAATAAACCCAAAGAATATTCTTTACAGAAACGACGATAAAGACAAAAAACCCAAAAAGGAAACCGCCTTCAATAAAGACTAAACTTAATGGTGGGTCGCCCAGGAGTCGAACCTGGCGCCTCGTTCTTATCAGGAACGCGTTATAACCGCTAAACTAGCGACCCGCGAGCTTAATTATACTATAGAAAGACTATCTAGTGAGGATGTTTTGTTTCTCTTCTCTTCCCCACACCTCTCACACTTGTGAATCACCACAAACCCTCCATCCTTGGTTTCGATATTAATCGGCTTCATCATGCCCTGGCAGGAATTTAGTCTGTCACCGGGATTGATATCGACGTGCTTGCTGTATAGGCACTTGGGGCAATGATTGGTGTAACCATTACCCACGACATCAGCGCCACAATTCTGACACCAAAAATCCTCAACTTTTTTTTGAAATTTCTTTGATTTCATTTTCCAAAGATCTCACAATATCTCTTAACACCATAACTTCAGAATACCGCAGTTCGGACAGAGAGCTTTCGTGTTTGACCCCATGAAAGTATTTCATCTTCTCGGCTAACTTGGCTTTGTATTTGACCAGATCTGCCTGAAGTTGAGCTAGTTTCATTTACCCATCCCAGAACTAAATCTGGCAAATTCGAGAAATAACCAGGCAAAGCCGATGGTCATGGCAAAGGGCGCCATAATAGAAACATAATTTTTGTGACCGGGTTTATAGCCTCTTAATAACAACGAATTACTGACCACTGAAATAGAGGACAGGGCCATAGCCAATCCTGCCAACTCAGGCTTGAGAATCAATCCTGCAAAAGAAAATACCCGAGCCGCAATTGGTATACCGGCCACATTGTAAAACAAAGCAAAGAACATGTTTTGTTTGATCTTTTGCATGGTTTCTTTGGATAAATCTATCGCATGAACCACATCGCGGAGATCATTTTTGATTATCACTATTCCCCCCGATTCCATGGCCACATCGGTCCCCGATCCCATAGCGATACCAAGATCTGCCTGAGCCAGAGCCGGAGCGTCATTAATTCCATCACCCACCATCGCCACCTTCTTGCCTTGCTCTTGAAACCTCTTGACTTCACCAGCTTTATCTTGGGGTAAAACTTCAGCTAGGACATTGGTAATACCAACTTGTTGAGCAATTGCCCTCGCCGTTCTTGTGTTGTCTCCGGTAATCATCCAGACTTCTATGCCCATTCTGATCAATCGTTCCACTGCCTCTTTGGAAGTTTCTTTGACAGTATCGGCAACGGCAATAGCTCCCAAGACTTCGCCCTCAGAGGACAATTCCATGACCGTCTTACCCATGTTTTCCAGATCATGATAACTTTTATATTTTGGCTTGCCAAAGAAATAAGTTTTTCCAGAAATTGTTCCCGATATGCCTTCGCCAGGAATAGCTTTGAAATCCAAGACTTCAAACAATTCGCCTGTATGTTTTTTGACGATGGCTTCGGCCAGCGAATGCTCAGAATATTTTTCCAGAGAGGCTGCAATTTTCAAGACATCTCCAATAACGTCGGTTACTTCTGGGTGTCCTTTGGTTATAGTTCCAGTCTTATCAAAAATAATAGTTTTGACTTTGCAGGCTGCTTCCAACGGTTCTCCGCCTTTGACCAAAATCCCGTGCTCCGCTCCCTTGCCGGTACCGACCATAATAGCCGTCGGTGTTGCTAGACCCAGAGCGCAAGGGCAGGCTATGACAATGACTGCGGTAAAGGCCATAAGCGAAAAAGAAAGTGAAGCACCAAGCACTAAATACCAAATTCCAAAGGTAACTAGATCAACAATTATTACAGCTGGTACAAACCAAGCAGAAATTTTGTCGGCAAAAGCTTGAATCGGTGCCTTGGACCCTTGGGCATCCTCAACAAGTTTAATAATTTGCGAGAGAGTACTTTCAGAGCCTACCCGGGTCGCTTCCATTTCAAAGCTCCCGGTCTTGTTGATAGTCGCTCCTATGACATTGTCCCCCACCTGCTTTTCCACGGGCAGGCTTTCGCCGGTAATCATCGATTCGTCAATAGCTGACGATCCTTTCAAAATTACCCCATCTACCGGGATCTTTTCTCCCGGACGAACTAAAACCACGTCACCTTTGACCACTTGATCAATGGGAATATCCAGAGTTTCACCATTACGGATGACCCGGGCTGTTTTGGCCGCAAGGCCCATCAATTTTTGGATAGCCTCAGAGGTTCTACCCTTCGCTTTGGCTTCCAGAAATTTACCCAAAATCACAAAAGTAATCAGAAAAGCCGCAGTCTCAAAATATAATTCGGGAATTTTCATGAAAAAATTAATAGCACTATAAAAATAAGCCACAGAAGTGCCAATGGCAATCAGAGAATCCATATTGAAAGTCCGCATTTTTAGAGCCGACCACATACCCCGGTAAAATCCAGCCCCAAGAATAAATTGCACTGGGGTGGCCAATATAAACGAAATAATTCCGATGTATGGAAGTAAGGATGTTGATCCGGGCAATCCGCTAAAAAAATTAAAAAGCATGAAATAAATCATGGGAGCGGACAACACAAAACTCCACAAAAATTTATGCCACTCGTTTTTTATTTTTTCGCTTTCATCAATGACTTTTTCCGAGGCTTTATAACCGGCCTTGGCCACAGCATTTTCTAAATCAATAATTTTGGCAAGACTGGGATCATAGACAATACTGGCTTTTTCTGAGGCAAAATTAACTCGGGCTTCGGACACTCCTGCTACTTTTTTGAGTTGTCTCTCAATAATATTGGCACAAGATGAGCAGTGCATGCCCGAAATAGCCAAACTTATTCTTTCAGTTTTTTTCATATTACTTATTATATCCTCTGGAGATAACATTAAACAATCCGTTGTACATGCCCATGGTACAGGAAAAACGGATAGTCCCGGCTTCAGTTGGCGTAAATTCTATAATATTTTCTCCCTTGCGTAAGCCCTGACGGATATTCAGCTTGCTGGAAATTATACTGCTGGCGCAGGTATTAATATTTTTGGAAGTAATAATCCAGCGCACGGGAATGCCTTGGGTAATCGTAAAATTATTGGGGCTATAACCATCGCTGTCTTGGATCATATATATTTCTTGGACACCGTCGACAATCGTTTGCTTACCCAATACTTTTGGTGTTTCCAAGAAATTAATCCCCAATAAATTCAGGCCGTTGGAAATATTGAAAATAGCCAGCATGGCCACGACGACCCCCGCGCCCTTAAAAAAATATCTGGCAACCGATCCCTTGACAACAGATGTCAGTCCCCCTACTCCCAATAGTCCCGGAGCAGTCCCAAGAGCAAAGACCCCGAGAGTCAGAGCGCCAGTAATAGGACTGCCCGTACTCATGGCATAGAGTTGCATGGCTTGGGTAAAGCCACAGGGCAGGAAAAATGTCGAAGCTCCCAAAATAACCGGATTAGTTTGCTCCTTAATACCAAAATATTGACTAATAGATTTGGGTAAAGTAAATGAAATCTTTTTGAGGACTGGAAAAATGTCTATAAGTTGGCCACCTAGAATCAGCATAACAAATCCCACGACGATGGTTAATATTCCAAGGATCGATGTCGAAAGCTGAAAGAAAGATCCCGCCCAGCCAATTATTCCCCCAAAAATAAAATAGGAAATTATCCGGCCTAAATTAAAAAGCAGGTGGGGCTTGAATTTTTCCAATCTGGAGGCTCCGGGATTCTCAGCGGAAAATCTAGCGGCGGCTCCCAAGACTAATCCCCCAACCAAGGCCATACAGGTCGAGACTCCAGCAGTCAGTCCAATCAAAAAAACTACTGGCAAACTATTGTAGCTTCCGGATATAGAATCCGTCAGACCAAATACTCCAACACCCTTAGCCAATAAAAAGGTTCCCATGACAAACAGAAAAACTATTCCTAGTTCCCGGTAGTCCCGAATATTTTTGGATATCCAGCCATGCTGATCAATGCCTTCCGTATATCCGGCATCTTCGATGGCTTTTATGACAGCTTTACTGTCCAGATTATTTTGATAGTCAATAACAGCTATCCCCTTTTGATGATGGACAGATGCTTTGATCACATTGGGGACTTTGAGAATTTCTTCTTCCAAAATTATCTCGCATGACCGGCAATGCATGCCCTTGATATGTACTTTGCAACTTTGCATAAACAAGAGCTTACATGAGTGGCTATGAAGATTTTATGAAGACACCCCGTTGTATACCACCCCCACCCTATCATACCCCCTCTTTCATCTCCCCCTACACAGGGGGAGAAAGAGATAATATATAGATATGTTGGGCGACAAACGAAAATATATTTATAATGTCCCAAATCTTAAACTTAAACGTCAATATTTACGTAATAATGCTACAAACGCGGAAAAAACATTATGGCAAGAATTAAAAAACTCGAAAATAGGATATAAATTCCGTCGCCAATTTAGTGTCACGGGATATATTTTGGATTTTTATTGTCCAGAAAAAAGATTGGCGGTTGAATTAGATGGAGAAATTCACAAATCAAAAACTAAATACGACAGATACCGTGACCAATATTTAGAAGCAATGGTTATAAAAACAATTCGTTTTACAAATAATCAAGTAGAAAATGATTTACAGAATGTAATTAAGGTAATTAGTGGATATCTTTCCCCCTCCTGTGTAGGAGGGGGTGTCCATCAGGACGGGGGTGGTATTAGAAACTCTTGAAATTTATTTCTCGTGCTTACCATGTCCCCGCATCATCCAAACGTGCATGAGGATACAAATAAGCAATGGTGCAAACCACCTAAATATTTATGAATATTTTATGAAGACTCTATTTTTTGTTTTGAAGGACATTTAGTATCAGCATATGAGCAAAAGACACAACAATCGCCTGGTTTTGGCTTGAGCGTTTCACCACACTTTTGACATTTATAAAAAAACTGACAGGCATCAGTTGGCATGATTACTTTCTGAATTTCTCCACATTTAGGACAAGTCAAATTAGTTTCTGTCTGCATACTTATATTTTCTTGGATAGTCTTGGAAGATAGTTTGATCCAGTGACTACTCTTTTACCAGTTTTTTGCTCCAATTCAACTCTGGCATTTCTGGCTATTCCGCCCCCTTTTCTGGCCGGAATTTTATTTTCATCTAATCCTTTTGCCTCCATGGTTTCGGCAATCTGGCGGGTGGAAAGTTCTGCTAATGCTGTAAAAACCAATTCCGCGTCTGTCATATGATCGCGCAGATTTTGTGTCTTCAGGCCTTTGAATTTTTTGTGTTGTTTGACTGACAAATCACTCCATTCTTGATGAATAATATTTGTCAGAATCGCATACTCATCTTGTTCTTGAACTTCGTTATCTTTCCAATAATCAGTCAGCTTGTTTCTGATCTCTTGTCCCATCATCCGCTGTTGGATCCATTTATTACTGCGGCCCATTCTCTGCCAATATGACCTTGAACGATTCAAGGCCTTTTCAGGATCAGATATTTCCCGAATTCTTTCGTAACCGACCTTTGCCAGCCAAAGTTTTATTGGTTCTGCCTTTGAACTCGGAACTGATTGAATAAGACGTAATAACGTTTCTACGTCTGCAACGTCTGTTTTGTAAAGCTTTCCATCTGCCGACTTCATTTTCAGTTTGTCACATTTTGTGACAGACTCGTTTCCTTCCTGCTTTAAGCGACTTTTGAGCGTTGTCCAGTAGCTTTGTGCCTTTTTAAAATTAACCTGTTGGGTAAGAACTGAAATAATATCAATAACTGAAAAATACCATTTTTCTTTTTTGCCGTCCCAAACCCGGCGGATTTTCTGGCCATCAAAAATTGTTACTGTCTGCATATTTTTATTTTACACCAAATCTTTCTCTACCCGCTTGAGGAGCACAGCATTGACGGCGACAATAATAGACGAGACAGACATCAGAAGAGCTGAAAATTCCGGGCGCAAGGTAATTCCGAATTTAGGATAGAGAACTCCGGCGGCTATAGGAATAGCCAAGAGATTATAGACACTGGCCCAGACCAAATTTTCTTTCATTTTCCTGACAGTTGCTTTGGATAATTTAATTGCCCGTAAAATATCTAAGGGGTCAGATTTCATGAGGACCACTTTGGCTGTTTCAATGGCTACGTCCGTGCCCGCTCCAATGGCTATCCCAATATCCGCCTGAGCCAAAGCCGGAGCATCGTTGACACCATCCCCCACCATGGCCACAAATTTACCTTCATCTTGGAGTTTTTTAACATATTTAGCTTTATCTTCGGGTAAAACTTCAGAAAAAATCCGGTCAATATTTAAGAGCTTGCCGATAGCCTCGGCCGTTTTTGTATTATCACCGGTAATCATGGCTACTTCTAAGCCTTGTTCTCTCATCTGGGCAATGGCAGCTCTGGCGGTCGATTTAATCGGATCCTGTGCTGCCGCTACTCCGGCAATTTTTCCATCCACTGCCAAGATCATAATTGTTTTTCCTTCGGATAGAAGTCTGTCAATATCTTTTGAAAGCGGAGTAATATCAATTCCACGATCGTGCATCAGTTTTATGGTTCCCACCAAAATTTGTTTACCTTCAACGATTGCCTCCACCCCCAAGCCAGCCAGATTTTGAAATTTTTCGATCTTTTCTGGAATAATAATTTTTCTTTTTTTGGCTTCTTCCAAAACAGCTTGACTTAGTGGGTGTGAAGATTTGGTTTCGGCCGCGGCGTCTAAACGTAAAACATCTATCTGACTAAACCCTTTGGCCGAAATTACATCGGTGATGATGGGTTTACCTTGGGTAAGAGTCCCGGTTTTATCCAAAACTATGGCTTGAATTTTGGACACTTGTTCCAAGGTGGGTGCATCTTTAATTAAAATATTATGTTTGGCTCCCAACCCCGTTCCCACAGCCACGGCAGTGGGCGTGGCCAAGCCCAAAGCATCCGGGCAGGCAATGACGATTGTGGAAATGGCAAAAGTTAGAGCCATCATTAGGGATTCGCCCATGACAAAATACCAAACAATAAAAGTGGTGGCTCCTCCGCCAACAGCAATAATCACCAGATATTTAGCAAACCTGTCGGCAATTTTTTGTCCAGGGGCTTTGGAATTTTGGGCCATTTCCACCATTTTGACAATTTGGGCTAGAGCCGTATCTTCACCAATTTTGGTGGCCTTAAATTTCACCGAGCCGGTAGTGTTGATTGATCCACCAATTGCCATGTCCCCAACTGATTTAAATACCGGTAATGATTCACCGGTGACCAATGATTCATCGATGGCTGTTTCGCCTTCGATAATTTCGCCATCGACCGGCACCTTATCACCGGGCTTTAAAATCAAAATATCTCCGAGTTTAACTTCAGATGTGGAAATCATCGATTCTTTGCCATCTTTAAAGAGCCGGGCTTGGGGAGGTACCAGATCAAAAAGTGCCTGTAGGGCATCCGTCGTTCCCCTTCTCGATTTCATCTCCATCCAGTGCCCAAACAAAACAAAAGTAATTAGCAACGCCGCAGCTTCATAATAAGAGTCAGTATTGCCCAAAAAAGTCAGCAAGACTGAAAAGGCATAGGCCGCAGTAATACCGACGGCAATCAAGACTGACATGTTTAGAGTTTTTTGTTTGAGAGCCTGATAGGATGAATATAAAAATATCCAGCCGGAATAAAAAAAGACCGGAGTGGTCAAAATAAATAATACCCAGGGATTGGGATTTTTTACAAAATAAGTCAGGATAATTATGGGAATTGATAGAACCAGCGCAAAAAAGAATTTGTTTCTAATATCTTCCTCCATCATCCGAGCCATTTCCCGGCCAGCCAGTCCCGTGTGATCCATTCCCATACTCATGGTCATACTCATTTTGAATTTGTTCGCGGGCACTAAGGTCATACCACACTTGGGACAACTGCCGGGTTTATCCAGCATTATTTCCGGGTGCATGGGACAGGTGTACATTTTCATTTCTTGGCAAAGTAGTTTGAGATGCTGGCAAAGAGATAGCCTACAAGCCAAGCTGAAACGCTGGCTGAGACTAGACCCAAGACAAAGGATTGGATTGACAGATCCCAAGAACTTTTCTGGGCCAGCTCGACCCCATGCAACCAAGACTGGGCAACTGTAAACATCAAGTCTGGAAAGAATCCGACCAGTACCCTACAAGCCACAAAAATTATTCCAATAGTAGCAGCTAGTGCATTGGCAGTAGTAATTGGTTCATGCTTCATTCTTCCTCACCCCCTTCATAATTATTATTATAACTAGAATAATAATTAATACAAATACTCCCAAATCCAGCCAAGGATTTTGAAACGATTTGGAAATTTCAAAGACCCATAATCGCATGGGTCTAGTCAAAGCTTCCATCTGGTTCATTTGAATTTGATCAAAATAATTAAAGATGGCCATCAGAATCCCTGTGGTTATAAATATCCCCGCTCCCACATGTTTAAGAATATTAGATATTTTTCTCTGATTGGCTCCTTCTATTTTGTCAGTCAATTTTTTGTACAGGACGGACATTATAAATAGCGGAGCGACAATACCTGCGACATAAGCCAAAGCAACTACTAGGGCTTGAAGCGTGGACGGTGACAATGAAATTAAAGTTACTGCAGCTAATAAAACTGGTGCACAGCAAGATGATGTCAGACCGGACATAATACCTAAGCCAAAGACACTACCGGTATTTATCTCGGGGTTAAACTTTGGCATACTAAAAAACTTGGGCAGATGAAATAATGGTTTAACCGTCATAATTCCCATGGCAATCATGACTGCCGCCCCCACATAATAACTGCCTTTGTGATAAATATCCAAAAAAGAAATGGCATATCTAAAACCCAAGGCCACAGGGACCAAGACTACCGCTAGTCCCCCGGCAAAAACCAGGGTGTAATATATAACTTTGGCCCGGTCCTTAAAAATTGTTCCCAGATATGAGGGGAATAAGAATGTTATGCAACATGGGGCAAACAGAGCCAAGGAGCCAGCTAAAAAAGAAGCCACCAGTGACACTCCAAAGAGCATCATTTGACTACAGTCTTAACGGTAAATGTCAGCTTAGGATTATCCGGATCGTTGGTGCCTACATAGACATCGCGGGTAACAGGACCATATACCGGCATGATATAGGGCTTGTAAATTACCCGGACAACGGCTGTATCCCCCACCGCAATTTGGTTTACAAATCCTCCCGGGGCATGCATACCGTATTCTTTACTGGTTTGGCCTTTGTAAACAATTTGTCCAGACACACAATTGCAACTACTGGAGATACTGGTTATTTGTAAGGGATTGCTTCCAACATTTTTGATTGTGAAGTCACGGCTTTTGACATCGGCAACTTTCATCTCCCCTAAATCCGCAACAGTTTCCAGAGCCTCTACCTTGGAGAAAACATTAGTTTTTGGTATTACCGTAGAGTCTTGGTTTTTGGTTAATATCCATATTGCCACACCCATAAATGCGGCCAAACCAACTACAAAAATGGCTATTGTTTTGGGTGTCATACCCCACAGCCTCCTCCCGACTTAACTTGGGGAGTCAGACCTTCATCTTGAAGTTGCTTACTAACTGCCCCATATCCCCGCCCACTGGAATATTCTTCTCCCAAAACTTCGACAGGATTTATGTCTTTCCAATTGATATTTTTCTTGGCTTTGAAAAAGACTGCTAATTCAGTATAGGTCTGGGGAAACCAATAGGAGTTTATGACTAAAGCTTTTTTATAGATATCTTCTTCAGACATACCGGCCACGACTGCCATTTCAATAAACCCCAGCATACCAGCCCCATGATTGCAGTCGGGAAAAGCCGTGGAATTGCCACAGCATGGTCTATAGATATTGGCCGATATTTTCTTAACCAATTCTTCTTGATCGGCCGTTAATTTCAGAAGACTTTGACTATTAAAGAGTTTTCCGCCTTCGCGCGACCCCAAGGTCCAACCGCCCGTCGAAGCAAAGCTACCCACCTGATCTTTATATTTAGTTCCCATCACCCCTTCGGACAAAACTTTGGCTTTGTTGGTAATGCCCAAGGGCCAGAGCAAATTTAAAATTAAGGCCGAATTTTCTTG
>JAUXUE010000082.1 GCA_030681075.1 Candidatus Amesbacteria bacterium
ATCATCGCAGTCAGGACGGATGTAGAAAAACCCAAATTTATTGTTGCCCCAGAAGTAGCCCCAGAAGAAATACCCACAGTTTCCAAGTTTGATTGGCTGGCTCAGAAATTACCCAAGAGAACCGGTCCGGTCTATGTCCAATATGGAGTCCACAAGACGTCAAAAACTATGATTGCCGGAATTATATTTTTGGTCGCATTTGTGATACTGGCAATTGTCGGGAGGGCCCGTTATCAATACTTAGTTTCAGGTCGGGCCAAGCTCGACCAAAGGAGCGAAGAACTAGCCTTCAAATTCAATGAAGCCAAGGCTTTGGTAGTCCTAAATCCTGCCAGATCCCGGCAGTTATTGCCTGAGATAAAGTCGGAGCTCGAAGACATCCAGCTCAAAGGTGGGGCAAAATACAAAAATTCCAATCTGGATATAGTCGCTCGGGAGCTGACCCAGATTATCGACAAATCCATGGGTATAAACAAGGCGGATTTGGCAGAGGTTCTCGATCTTGGTCTTGTCCGTGATGGGATGACGGGTGAAAAAATGGTCTGGCAGGAGGGAAAATTATTAATTCTTGACACCGAATTATCGAGACTAATTTCTGTCGATCCGGTCAAAAAAAGTGGTACAGTATTGCTTGGTAGTGATGCAATTGGCGGCGCAAAATTTATCACCAGTTATCCTGGAAAAATCGAGATTTTGACAACCAAAGGAGTCGTCGAATTGCAAAATGCAAAAAGCAAATTGCAAATTGTCAGTGACAACGACTGGGGCACGGTCGTGGACATGGGTATGTTTGCAGGTAATATCTACTTACTGACCAATGCCAATATTTGGAGATATCAGACTACGGAGACCGGGTTTGGGACCAAACAAAAATGGACAGAGATTGCCAACACTAGCTCACTTACTATCGATGGCAGTGTCTGGCTCGGAAGTCAAAACGAAATACTCAAATTTACCCGGGGCATAAAAGAAAATTTTGTGGTTTCTGATTTGGCAGTTCCCTTGGGAGGAAATCTGGCCATTTATACCAATGAAGATATAGAAAAGATTTATGTTCTGGATAAAAACAACAAGCGAATTGTAGTCTTAAACAAAACGGGAGAATATGTAGCCCAGTATGCCAACGATTTGATTTCCGGAGTCAGCTCTCTGGTTGCCGACGAAAAAAATGGCAAGATATATTTGTTGTCTGGCGCCAAAATTTGGCAAATTGATCTATGAAATCGATAAATAAAAAAGCCCGCTTTGATTATCAGATATCAGAGAGGATCGAGTCGGGTATAGTACTCACTGGACCTGAGGCCAAGTCTGCCAAGCTCAATCAAGTAGATCTGACTCATGCCTATGTCAAATTTAGACCCAGTAAATTTGGAGGCCAGGAAGCCTGGCTCATTGGCCTTCATATCTATCCCTACAAGCACGCTGATAATACAAATTATGACCCCATTCGTACCCGGAAATTACTACTTCATCAGAAAGAAATGTTGAATTTACAAATGAAAATGAAACAAGCCAGATTGCTTTTGGTACCCACAGCCATGTACACAAAGTCTGGAGTAATCAAAATCGAATTGGGGCTGGCTCGAGGCAAAAAGATCTATGAAAAACGCGAAATCATCAAGAAGCGCGACCTCGACCGCGAAATGTGATATACTACAGGTTATGGGGGTGCTAGGCACTCGACATTCTAGAACTTTAAAAAGCTGCAAGCCGAGTTTGAACCATACTCGTAAAACAGATTCAAAACACAAGTGTCAATTTTATGGCACAATTCAAACAAGGATTTGCTGATCTCAGCAACTATCTGTTTGGACCTCGTTTAGCATTCGCTTAACGAGCATCTTGTACTTTCTTTCTCGACTGAGAATACAAGGTGACAACCAATCGAGATGCTATACGCAAGTTCCAATTAGCTGACGCGTATTTAAGAAAACCTAATTGACAGTCGCTCCGAACTTCATCGGAGACAAGCTTGTAGATGCTTTCGAAGAACTATTATGGACGTGGGTTCAAATCCCACCACCTCCACACTTCGTCCCGATAAGACATCGGGACTTCGCGTGGCACAGCCACTCACAATAAAAAAGACTTTACAATCCTAAAGAAGTGTGCCCCGCGTAGCTTTATGCGAAGTGGGGCGTTATTATAATGGTAGATGTATTACTCATATATTCTAAAATTATCAAACAATACTTGTTACTCTGGATTCTCGGAAGATCTAAAACAAAGAATTCTAGAACACAATTCTGGTAAAGTAACGGCCACGAAAAAATATTTACCTGCGACATTGCTTTTCTACGCAGCCTTTACATCAAAAAAGAAAGCCCTAGATTTCGAAAAGTATTTAAAATCAAGTTCTGGTTTTGCCT
This sequence comes from Candidatus Amesbacteria bacterium, assembly GCA_030681075.1. Taxonomy (GTDB): domain Bacteria; phylum Patescibacteriota; class Microgenomatia; order CAZETR01; family Amesbacteraceae; genus JACRNA01. The sequence continues at coordinate 2,370 of JAUXUE010000082.1, forward strand.
TTCGCAACAAAAGGCTTATTTAATATGAACTTCTTAGACTTTCTTTTTCCAAAGAAATGTATTGGTTGTGGAAAGTTGGGCGAATATGTCTGTGAGACATGTAGTGTAGGAATGTGGGAAGAGGAGCAGCTTCCGGGGTTGACATGCCTTTGGGCTTACGAGGGATTGGCCCGCAAATTAATTTCAAAAGCTAAATATGATGGGAGATATGATTACCTTAAATTTTTAATTTCCAATTTT
>JAUXUE010000097.1 GCA_030681075.1 Candidatus Amesbacteria bacterium
ATATAATTGTACCAATCAAACTTTTCCAAATTGGTGTTATCTAGGCTCAAAAACAAAATCTTCTTGGCTGGAACACCGGATTGAATTAACCGGTAAATGGTTTGCAATAATATTCTCGTCTTGCCTACTCTGCGGGAACCCAAAATAAATAGTGTTTGTTGTCTTTTGGTGAGGGTTTCAATAACCGGTGTCAAATAGTTTGTTCTTTCTATTCCCAGCTCAATCTTAATATCCTGCCACCACGGATTTAGCAAATTTATAGTTTTAGTTTGCAGTTCTACTTTATCCATACCTAGGAATGATTATAGTTGTATTCCTAACCTTTGTCAATACCTTAGGAATTGGTTACACACCATTCAATCACAGACTGGCAGTTTTGAGAGGTTTCTTTTTTTCTTAGATCATCCAGATAAAGAACAAGACTTTCGCCTTTTATGTATTTATTAATTAGTCTTAAATTTCCGAATTCTCTTTTGGCATTTTTATCATCCAATTTGTAACAAACTTGGAAAAATTTGAATTTATTTTCCAGTTTGACTACAAAATCAACTTCATAGCCATTTGGATCCTGGCCAAAATATATATTTTCCCGGCCATATCTTCGGATAAGTTCAATGTAGATCAAATTTTCCAGTCTTTTTTCATCATTTTCTTCACCATCTTTAATTAGCAGGTTATCAATACAATAATATTTTGAAACTCTATCAAAGACCCTACTCAATTTATAATCAAACTTGTTTAATTTTCCGATGGCATATGATGTTTGCCAATAATTAATGTAATTGTCAATTGTAGTTGCAGAAACTTTGATACCTTGTTCGTCCAACCTATTTACGATCTTTCGAAGTGAAATTGTCGATGTAATATTTCCTCGAATAAATTCAAATACTTCTTGTAAGACATTTATATTTTCGATTGAATATCTTTTTATAATATCATCAAGGATTATTTTTCTGACTAATCCTGATTCATATTCATCCGAATATATTTTATCTAGTTTAAATTGCTCTGGAAGTCCGCCTCTTCTTAAATAAATAGCAAAGGCGTTATCAATGGCGTGTTTGTTTGAATAGTAGGATTTGTGATCGATTTTATTGTAGCTCAGATACTCCCTAAAGCTAAATGGGTTGATTTCTAGAGTAAGACACCTACCAGAAAGACTCGAGCTCAATTCACCAGAAAGCAGATTACTATTTGAACCACTAATATAAATATTGTATTTTTCTGTTTCATACAGGGCTCTGACGAGTTTTTCCCAGCCTTTTACCAATTGAATTTCGTCCCAAATGATATAAATGGGATGTGCAGGATCAGCGATTTCCCTCAGATAAATTTCCCAGACACTTCTCAAGTTTTGAACAGTCTTGATATTGCTTAGTAGATCATTCTCAAAATTAAGGTAAAAGATATTAGAAGCCGGGTTGTTTTTGCTCTCCAAGGATTTTGAAATCATTTTTAACAAAAATGATTTACCAGATCTTCTAAACCCAATTACTGCTTTGACTAGCTTATTTTTTATCGATTTTTCTAACCAGGCAAAGTATTTCTCTCTTAAAATAGGATTAGATGAGCCTATTTCTTTGGACTCCCCTATGGCTTGCTTGAGCTTCTGTACTGAAATCATAACCTGATGTTATCATAATCGTACGGTATTGTCAATTCAAGACGACCAATCCCTTATTTCATGTCTTTAGACTTTTTGCTTTGCGGAGACACTTGGTACAAAGCTTTTGGCCATTAAAATTATGCAGGTTGGGCTTGAAGACCTTGCGGGTCTTGGGAGCTTTTTTCTTCCACCTGCCACCAGCTACTCCACGACCATGGGTATGACTGTCGCCATATTGAACTCCCCTGTCACAATTATCACATCTATAAGCCATCGTGGTATGATTTTAACATGCTGGGTTTACTTTTTACTAGTCCTTTTTCTTTCATAGTAGTTTTTGGTGGCATAATTCTAGCTATTGGCATTCATGAAGCAGCCCATTGCTACATGGCCGACTATTTGGGAGATCCCACTCCACAGGCTCTGGGGCGAAAAACTCTCAATCCCCTAGTCCATCTTGATCCCTTGGGGACTCTGATGATTTTGGTGACTGGTGGCTTTGGCTGGGGTAAGCCAGCTCCCTATGATCCCTACAATCTAGCTAATCCTTCCCGTGACACCAAGCTTATTGCTCTTGCTGGACCCGCGACCAATATAATTATGGCAATAATTTTATCTCTGGTTTTCAAAACACTTCATCCCGCTCCTCTACTTTCTATTTTCTACTTTCTAATATCCATAAACATCAATCTCGCTTTATTTAATCTTCTACCTATTCCCCCTTTGGATGGATCTAAAATCCTAATTCATAATTCAGGCTTTATAAATCAACACGCAAATTATCTTCTAATCCTGGCTATTATTCCTATATTTGGAGGTCACTCAATCGCTTCTATAATTATCTCTCCAATTTCGCAATTTCTGTTGACAAATTTGCTGTGAGTGCTATCATTAATTTATCCTACCAAGAAGGAAGTTGAGGATTATTTTCCTTGACTAGTTTTTCCCAAATAGGGCATGCGCAATTCTCAGTAGGTTCTAACTTATTGAGACAGTTCTGGCTATATTTTATATCTGGACGAGCTAGCCCACTTAATAGGATCTCTGGGAAAACTCCCCATCTCCCACATGGTGGGTATTTCGTTTCAGCTTCGATTGCACTTCAATTTTCAATTTACAATTTTTAATTTTCAATTAATAAGGTAAAATAATCTTTGTGCCTTCATAGCTCAATGGCAGAGCAACTGTTTTGTAAACAGTAGACGATAGTCCGATTCTATCTGAAGGCTCCAAGCCCAGGTGGCTCAATGGTAGAGCAAGTCCATGGTAAGGACTAGGCCGGGAGTCCGATTCTCCCCCTGGGCTCAAGACTGCTTTAGCAAGTTATGCAAGATATTGATAAAATAGCCAAAGAATTAAGCCAGGATGGTAGAGCGGTCAAATACACGGCTCTGTAAAAGCCGCGCCTTACGG
>JAUXUE010000098.1 GCA_030681075.1 Candidatus Amesbacteria bacterium
AAATGAGCGTTTGTTGGACAGGTAATTTTATTATTTTTTTCTGTTGTTACGGGTGTGGCCACACAAGTATCGGTTTTAGTCCAACCCGGAGGTATACAATCTGACGGATAAGAACTACAAGCTCCCTGAGAACTTTTGGCATTGATCATGCTCCCCCTACAAGATTTACCCTTGGTAAAATCGTCATATTTTGGTCCACCAGATGCGTCTGAACCAGTGGGTGCGCAGTATCCGCCGGCCGGGCTTTGTGATTCGGAAACCCAACTAAAGCCAGCTCCGCACTGAGCCCCATATTTTTGACCCAAGTTATACATTCTTTGATATTCAGGGGGCAAATTGTTTATATCAGCGTTATTTTTTTGAATAAAATTTTTGACCAGGGTAATATCTTCAGGCCGGGGCTTAAATCTCTCCACCACTTCATTAAATTTTTTTGACTCCTGATCGTTTTGCTTAAACAAATTGGCATCAATCAAATCTGGTCTCAGAGTATTTTGGATTTCTTCTAGTCTCACGACCGGAACCCAATATTTCCTGAGTTCTGCTGGCACTTGGTCTCCCGGCTTGTAGGCCTTGGCAAAAGACTGGATTTTGCTTAAAGTAGCGTTATTGGGTTTTTGATCCTCAAGTTTTTGCAACTCCTGAAATCTTAGGGTTTCATTAATCTTGTAAAATTCTTCCGGATAAAAACTTTTGGTTGTTTCGTTTAAACGAAACAAATCTGATTCTGAGACGACTCCTTCATTGACATACTTTCCGACCTCTTCCCTGGCCTCGACTCTGGATTTAACACTGACCAGCTTGTTGACCTCTTCGGCAGTCAGCAAGCCCTGTGATTTGAGTGATTGCAGGCGGGAAACAAGATCAGGGGGAATTGCCGGACGGTTTTTCAGATCAGCAACAATGTCCGTACTTTTCCAGCTGGCTTTCAAAGCGCTATCTACGGCACCTTCCGCTTGGTCAGGAACTTGAATCCGGACTTGTTCCAAAATGACATTATGTTTGGCCGTCTCTGCTTCCACTTGATCCAACAGACCATCAACGCTGGTATCAATATTGTCAGAGACGGCTGTCATGGCCTGACGATAAGCATTAGCCGCAGATGTGATGGCTTGAATATTATTAGAGGTAGCCAATTTTTGTATCTCATCCAACCGCTCGCCAGCAATCTGAATTCTCAATTCATCTTTAGCCTTTTGATCAAAAGTAAAAGTTAATCGAATGTTTTCCTGTAAGGGTTTAACAAAATAAAAAGGATTTGCTGGTGTTAGCTCACCCCCAAACACATAGCGGTTAAGCTGAACCAAAGAGGTTAGACCAAGAACATTGGATTGTCTGACTTCGAGCGTCGAACTCCAGTCGTAATAAGACGGTGAAACCGTCGTAGCGGAAGCGACCAAAACCCCTGATATTAAGTATATCCACAAACAACCCAAAAACACTAAAACTTTCACCTTAATATTAAGGTTAGATCAGAAAGAATCAATTGTCAAGAAATTGATAATACTTCTTGGCGCATTTTTAATAAACATATTGTAAGATACAATACAGGAAAGGCGGTGGCCATGATGGAAGAATCAGCCAATAATCCAGAGGCAATGAAGGTCTGGATGGACAAATTTATGGCAGACTTTGCAGCCCTTCCTGAAATGTAAAATAATAAATGTAAAATAAAAAACCGAATTAATACTCGGTTTTTTATTGTGTCTATGTATCACATCAATCGCTCATATTGTATAATCGAGGCTGGTCTTTAAAAATTATTCCGTGGTAGCTCAATGGTAGAGCTCTTCGCTGTTAACGAAGATGTTCGGGGTTCGAGTCCCTGCCACGGAGCAATGAAACTATTTCTGACTTCAAGCACTATTACAGCCAATTTAATAAAACCATTTGAAGAATTTATTGGGAGATCGTCTCTTGATATGAAAGCCGCTTTTATTCCAGATGCCGGCTTGAAAACTCCAGGAGATAAGTCATGGATAGATCAAGAATTAGATGAGTTAGCGACTGATTTGAAGTGGCAAGTTGATAAAGTGACATTGGCAAATGAAAATATTAAAAGTCTGGAAAAGCTTTTTGCTTACGACATTGTTTACGTCAATGGTGGATACAGCGGTTATCTTGCCGAAGTAATGAGAAAATCTGGTTTTGCTAAAAAGCTTCCTGAATTACTTGCAAAAGGAATAATCTATGTTGGATCAAGCGGGGGGTCTATGGTTCTCTCCAAAGTACAAGATGCGGCCAGTTTTTATTTTGGAGAACCTGAACCGGAAGCCTTGGAAATTGGTGGCTTGGGACTTGTTGATTTTGAATTTTATCCGATGCATGACCACAGGTGGACCCCTGATCTGGTGAAAAAAATTAAGGAGAAACGAAACAAAAAGCTCAAGTATTATCTGGTCCGAGATGGACAGGCTATAAGCTTGGACAATGACACATTAAAACTTTATGGTGATGTTGTTATACTTGAACAAGATGATGCATAGAGTACCAGCGGATTTGCAAAAGGCTCTTATCCGGAATGCGCAGGCCCTGTTGCTGGGAGGGCTGTCCCCACCGCTTAAAGTAAACTACTTTAATTTAAATGATTCCAAGATTGCGAGAATTTGTTTTTCGTTTGTGGGCCAATCGGTGGCTCTGGTTGCACCAACCAAATTATAACCGTTACCTGTAGCCGGAAGAATTTCCCAATGGAGACTCCTAACTTTGTCTTTAGATTTTGGATCCGAAATATCATAAATATATACAAATCTTGTCCACTTTTGCCACTGGTCTTGGTAGGGCTTGCCCACAAAAACACGCTGATATGTAGAGCCGGACAGATTTTTGACTACTTGCTGTAGATAATCACTCTTGGCCATTTGCGGATCCCGAATCAAGGGTGCTACCGAAATTGAGATTTTAGTGTTAGTAAATAATTTGGTGCCTTTTTCTTCCCTAGAAGTCCAATCCTTGGGAACAGTCAAAGTCCAATTTTGTTTTGGACTTGGTTGAATATTAAACTTTGCAATAAACTTATAACCTACTCCCCCAAGAAGTCCCAAAACCAGTCCTAGGACTAAAATTACCCCAACTATATTTTTTACCAAAGATTGCGCTGGAGCTTTAGCTCGTGTCACCCACCAGACCAGCCCACCCACCCCAGCTATAACTAGGCCAAAAACCGCTCCATAGCCAAAGAAATCCTTGATCAGTTGACTCGCCAAAACTTTTCCCCACATCGGTAGTTGTGGCACAAGAGAAATTAACCATCCCAAACTGACTCCAAATAGAGAAAGAACGGCAATAATCAGACCAGATACCAAAAGTAAGACCGCAGTCGCATATAGGCTCCCTAGCAAAAAATGTCCAACCAAAAGAACCAAGGCACCAATCAGTATCCATAGGCTTGCTTGATTTATATTTTTGGTTACCAATTGAGTAGTCTCGAGTCCCTTGACTAAGGCTTGCTTTTGCTCTGGCTTTATTCCACCTGCAGCAATTAATTCTACTAGATTGGTGTCACGGGCCAGCTTGACGTTTGGAATCTTCCAGTCTTCAAAAGGCAGATAGATAATAATTTCATTGGTCCGGCCGACTGCAAACCCCAGTATTCGCGAAATATTGGTCGATACCACATCCTGCAAACGGTTCTCGGTCAGAAGCCCTACGACAGTAATTCTAGCCAAGCCTTTAGCTTTGGTAATCGTATCCGACTGGCGCTGAAGATCGTCGAGGTTGCTCAAAACTTGCTTATACAAACCACTTTTGTCAATGGCCCCAGTCAAATAGCGCTCTTGCAAGAGCTTGGAATTAATCGCCCCCAACAGTAGTCCCAGAAGCAGAGAAAGTAGAAAGAGAGTTCCAATGGCAGACCGGATAATATCTTTCATAGGAATTAATTTTATTATATACTATATATATGTCTAGACTAAAGATCCTGCTTGTATTAGTCGTGATTGCCATACCCATTATTACTCCTGTTTTGTTTAGAGGCAATTCCTACTCTCCACAGGTTCAAGGAACTTCTACCGTGAGTAGCTGGTGGCAAGCATTTTTGGATCGTATGCGGGGAAACTCGGGTTGGAAAACTTTTAGTAGTAAACAATATGGCTATTCACTCAAATATCCCAGCAATTGGCAGGTTCAAGAAAATAACACCAAAGATACTAGAGAAATTCTGGTTTCGGCCAAAGATAAATCGGCTCTGGTAAAAATAAATGCCTATCACGACCCATCAATGACTACCACAGACAAAGTTACCAAAGCTATCGCTGAAATGAAAAATAAAATGAAGACAGACAAAAACTTGAGAGTTACGGCTTTTAAAGATTCTTTGGAGGGTCAAGTTGGCGGCTATATCGCCCAAGGCTATCAAAAATTTGATACAGAAGAATGGCGTTTTGAAAACCGTGGATTGCTGGCTACCAATGACCGGGTGTTGATCATGCATGGGGCTGTCAAACCGTCATCTCCGGCAACACAATGGAAGATCATTTATGAAATAATGGAGAGCTTTGCTTTAGAGCAATAATAAATAGGGTTTATTTGTGGCAACATATCGTGTACAATGAACGCATGGCAAAAAGATTTACAGGGGTTGGAAAAAGAGGCAAAATTCATTCGCACAAGACTGCTAAGCGCCTGGCTGCAAAAAAGGTGATGTTGCTGGCAAAGGTCAGTGGCCGCCGCCAAATTCAAAAAAAGAAAAGTAAATAGTGAAACATTCACATGAAAGAATTTATTCGCTCAAGAAAATTGGCTTCGTTTGTAATTATTTCTTTAAATGTTATTTATATCGTTCTTCTTATTCCTGCAATCAGCTTGGCTCCATTGTCGGTATTAGTATTTGATGGACCTATGAATATAATTGCCTGGATAATGTTCCTGTCGCTACTAACAGCCCCAATATCTCTCCTTTTATCAATTATATTATCTTTAGTATTTTTCTTTAAAAGAAAAATAAAATATTCATTTGTATTTCTCCTATTGCCAATAATTAATATTTTATTAATATTAATTGCAAGTTCTTTTGACTCTTATTTTTACTCCAAATAATCCTGAAGCTTTTTGCGACGCGAGGGGTGGCGCAGCTTGCGCAAGGCCTTGGCTTCGATCTGGCGGATGCGCTCACGGGTGACTGCAAATTCCCGTCCCACTTCTTCCAGTGTCATTGGTTTTTCATTCATCAGTCCAAAGCGCATTTTCAAGACCTTTGCCTCACGGTCAGAAAGCGATGCCAAGACTTCCTCAATATTTTCTTTGAGAAGTTCTCTACTCGTCGCCTCAATGGGTGATGGTTGAGAAGTGTCAGCAATAAAGTCTCCCAAAATACTATCGTCTTCGTCACCCACAGGTGTCTCGAGACTGGTGGTAGCTTGGGCAATCTTTTGAATTTCCAGGACCCTTTGCCCTGTCATATCCTCCATTTGCTTGGCAATTTCATCAGGGGTCGGTTCACGCCCCAGCTCCTGCATCAGTTTTCTCTGAGTCCTTGTCAACTTATTGATGGTCTCGACCATGTGAACTGGAATACGGATAGTGCGGGCCTGGTCAGCAATAGCCCGGGTAATGGCTTGGCGAATCCACCAAGTGGCATAGGTACTAAATTTGTAACCCTTGTGCCAATCGTATTTTTCGACTGCTCTGATCAGTCCCTGATTGCCCTCTTGAATCAGATCAAGAAGGGACAAGCCCCTCATGACATATTTTTTGGCAATCGAGACTACTAAACGCAAATTACTTTCAATCAATTTCTTTTTGGCTTTT
>JAUXUE010000104.1 GCA_030681075.1 Candidatus Amesbacteria bacterium
CAAGCGCGATTATTATGATATCTTGGGTGTTTCCAAGAATGCCTCAGCAGCAGAGCTCAAGAGTGCCTACCGAAAGCTAGCTTTAGAGTGGCATCCAGATCGCAACAAATCAGCCGATGCTGAAACCAAGTTTAAAGAAATAAATGAGGCTTATCAGATCTTATCCGATACTCAGAAAAAACAGGCCTATGACCAGTTTGGTCACACCCCGTTTGATGCTTCGGCCGGGGCGAGTCAAGGTCCGTTTGGCGGAGGCTTTGGTGGTGGTCCATTCCAATATACATATAGTAGTGGTTCGGCAGGCTCACCATCTGGAGACTTTGGAGGATTTTCCGATCCGTTTGAAATATTTGAGCAGTTTTTTGGTGGATCGGGAGGATCACCTTTTGGCAGGCGTGCTCCCCGCAAACCACACTACTCATTACACATACCGTTTATGACAGCAGTCCGTGGTGGTGAGGAAGAAGTAGAGATAGAAGGCAAAAGGCACAAGATCAAAATTCCAAGCGGAACAGATACTGGGACCCATCTCCGTTTTACCAATTTTGATGTTACATTTGAGGTAGCGTCTGATCCATATTTTAGACGCGATGGAGCCGATGTCTATGTGGATCATCCCATTTCCTTCACTTTGGCGATTCTTGGAGGAGAAACTGATGTCAAGACTCTGGATGGTAATGTCAAACTGAAAATTAGACCGGGAACTCAGCCTGGTACCATGATGCGTCTGTCAGACAGGGGAATGAAAAATATTCGTTCCATGCGCGCCGAAGACCGTGGGGATTTTTATATCAAGCTAATCATCCAGATGCCTTCCAAATTATCCAGAAAACAGAAACAGTTGTTGGAAGAATTCGAACACTCCTAATATCACCCCCTCCCGATGTCACATCGGGAGACCCCTCTTAATTTAAGAGGGGAAATTCTGTAAGATAGATTTTATGTGGAGACGGTTTGTATATAACATCAATCCTCTGAAAAATCGGCGGCAACAATTGAGAAATAGGGCAACTGAAGAAGAACGAATACTTTGGAGTTGTCTCAAGAAAAATGTTCTTAAACATAAATTTATCAGGCAATACAGCGTTGAAGGTTATGTCATAGATTTTTATTGCCCGGAGAAAAGATTGGCAATTGAATTGGATGGTGAACAACACAAGCAAAATCTTGAATACGATCTGTATCGCACAAAATTGCTTGAAGGTTATGGAATTAAAGTAATTCGATTTTGGAATCATGAGGTTAAAGATGGTCTAACCAAAGTCCTACACAGAATCGAATTGGCTCTCCCCTCTTAAATTAAGAGGGGAGTTCGGAGGGGTGATATAAATGGGGTGGTACTTCACGCTTAAATCTGGTAAAATAACCTTAATTATGCAAAAACAGACCGCCAGAACCAGTGAATTTAATGCCGCCCTAGCCCAAGTAGCCAGTGAACGTGGACTGGATCCTCAGGTCGTCATGGAAACAATCAAGCAAGCAATATTAGCAGCCTTCAAAAAAGACCATCCAGATCAATACAACGAAGAAGGAGAATATGATGTCACACTCGATATTGTCTCAGGGGAGGCTCATATTTTTGAAATCAAAGGCAAGAAAAAAACCGATATCACTCCCCCGGGTTTTGGCCGTATTGCCGCCCAGACTGCTAAGCAAGTAATCTTGCAAAGAGTCCGTGAAGCCGAAAAAACCAATATCTTAGGAGAATACGAAAAACGCATGGGTACTCTGGTCAATGGCATGATTTTGCGTTTTGCCGGATCTGAGATTGTCGTGGATATAGGTAAGACCGAGGCAATTATGCCGGTATCTGAACAAACCCCTTCGGAAAACTACCGGATAAACGCCAAGATGATGTTTTATATGGATTCTATCCGCGACGGCTTCAAAGGTCGCGAGGTCGTAGTTTCCAGAGCTCACCCCAATCTAATTTCCGAGCTTTTCAAGCGTGAAGTTCCCGAAGTAAATTCGGGATCGGTCGTTATCAAAGCTATTGCTCGGGACGCTGGTATTAGAACCAAGATTGCCGTCTGGTCAAATCAAAATGGAGTCGATCCGGTCGGCTCTTGTGTTGGCCAAAAAGGAGTCCGTGTTCAGGCTGTCATTTCCGAAGTCAATGGTGAAAAGATTGATATTATTCCCTACTCTGAAAACTCAGAGCAATTTGTAGCCAATGCTTTGGCTCCAGCAGCTGGTGCTGTGGTCAAAATAGATACAAAAAAAGGTATTGCCGATGTCACAGTTCCTGATGATCAATTGTCTCTGGCTATTGGACGAGATGGCCAAAATGCCAAATTGGCTGGAAAACTCACAGGATTTCATATCAATGTCAAAAGTGTTACCACCAATGACCAATAATGCAAAATCGTCCACCAATAGTAGTCATTCTGGGTCATGTCGATCATGGCAAGACTACTCTGTTGGATTTTTTGCGTAAATCCAATATTGCTTCAGGAGAAGTCGGAGGAATAACCCAGTCAACAAGAGCATTTCAAGTAGGTGGCTGTACTTTTATTGACACACCGGGTCATGCTGCGTTTTCAAAGATGAGAATGCGTGGTAACAATTTGGCTGATTTGGCGATTCTGATTGTGGCAGCAGATGATGGAGTCATGCCCCAGACGACCGAAAGTGCCAAGCTCTTACTAGCCAATAATACTTCATTTATAGTTGCTATCAACAAGACCGATTTACCAGGAATGAATATCCAAAAAATATATACCCAACTTTCGGAGATTGGAGTTTTGGTCGAAGGCTATGGCGGGACTGTTCCTGTGGTTTCTATTTCTGCCAAGACAGGGGTTGGTATACCAGAACTTTTGGAAATGTTGAATTTAGTTAGTGAGATGAATCCCCCACAGGCTGATCCCGATGGCAATTTAGAAGCGGTAGTCTTGGAATCGAGGCTGGATCCAAAACGTGGAGCCATGGCAATTGTCGTAGTAAAAAATGGTACTTTGGCCAAAGGCAGTCCACTGTTTACCAATCATGGAGTCGGCAAAATCAAAGCTATTTATGCCACTACTGGAGAATTAGTGGATTCGGCTGGTCCATCAATCCCGGTGGAAATATTTGGTCTATCTGAAGTCATCGCCGTTGGCAAAACCATTGGTTCGCAATCAGTTAGTCATCCGGTGTTGGCCGATGCCCCAAAAATCAAAAATGTAAACGGGGTTGTCCGAGTGATTCTCAAAGCTGATGTACTAGGATCATTGGAAGCAATCATTGCCTCTCTAGATCCCCAAATTGAGATAGCTTTATCTGGTACTGGAGACATCAGCGAATCCGATATTTTGTCTGCTGCACCCCAAAATATTCCCATTATTGGGTTTAACGTCCGTGTATCATCATCTGCTGGAAAACTTGCCGAAACCGAAAAAGTAAAAATCAAATCTTTTGAAATTATTTACGAACTACTGGATTACCTAAAAGTTTTGGTCCAAAAGACTCTCAATCCCAGAGCCCACGAAAAGATTTTGGGCGAGGCCGAAATTACCGCTGAATTTAATATGAATAGTGATCATATCGCTGGCTGCAAATGCCTAACCGGACAGATAAACAAAACCAATCAATTACATCTGTCCCGAAACAACGAAATTATTCAGGATATCAGGTTTAGATCCTTAAGATCCGCTAAATCCGATGTAAATCTGGTCAAATCTGGCATAGAGTTTGGGGCAGTGTTTTCAGGAACAGTTGATTTTCGCATAAATGATCGTATAATCGCCTTTACAATAGATGATTAAGATAGATTTTTCCCAAAGTAAAGCAATCGCCATCCTTCTCCCCGCTAATCCAGCTATCGATTTAGTCGCTTCAGCCTTGGCATTAAAATTGAGCTTAGAGTTGGCAGGAAAACAGATCTCGGTACATTGTCAGTCACCCATGACTGTGGACCTAAATCGATTGGTTGGTATAAATACAGTTAGTGGGGCAATTGGCGACCGTAATCTGGTTATTACTTTTCCGGGACAGACCGATCTGGTCGACAAAGTCAGCTACAATATGGACACGGGCGAATTACAATTGGTAGTGGTTCCCAAACCCGATTGTGTCATCGATCCATCTAAATTAAAAATAGTTTCCGGAACTGTGATATCTGACCTTAGTATCTTGATGGGTATTTCTGATCTTTCTGAATTGACAGGCACTGAATCCCTTGTCAATCAAAAGCTGATATATTTTAATCACTCATTAGACTCAAGTGCCTCATGTGTCTCAGAAATTACATCTGAACTAATCAAAGCACAAGCCTTGCCAATAAACTCTGATATTGCCACCAATCTGATGCAAGGAATGACCCGGACTACAAATGGCTTTACATCGAATAAAGTCACAAAAAACACTTTTGATATCGCTTCGTGGCTTATGGAAAATGGTTCCCGCCACCAAGATGAAATCCAGGCCTCCTCTTTCCCAGCCGGTTCTATTCCCACTTCGAGCGAAACTCCAGCTGTTACAAACCCAGATCCCGACTGGTACGAACCAAAAATTTACAGAGGTACTAGCACTTCCTAAAAATGAATGTTATAATAATATTGTTCTCAAGAGTTTGACTTCAGTTGGTAGTTGATACTAATTGATAGCTGTATCTCTTGAAATTTTTATGGCTTTAGCTTTAGACGACAAAAAGACAATCATCAAGAAATTTGCTCAAGGCAAGGGGGACACTGGTTCGCCCGAAGTCCAAATTGCGCTTCTGTCTGAAAAAATTGTCAAGCTCACAGACAATCTGAAAGAACACAAAAAAGATGTTCATTCCCGTAGAGGTTTGTTGGGAATGGTCAACAAAAGACGTAGACTCTTATCTTACTTAATGAAAAAAGATCTCAAAAGATACCAAGATATAATAAAGAAGCTTGGGCTTTCAAAATAATGACAAAAAAATCAATCACAATCGCTTCTGCAGAACTAAGTTTTGAAACTGGAAAGCTCGCAGGCCAAGCCTCTGCTTCTGTAGTCGCCCGTTATGGCGATTCCGTGGTTCTGGCGGCAGTCACAGTCGGGCGTGAAGACAAAACCAAAGATTATTTTCCACTCTCAGTTGAGTACCAAGAAAGATTGTATGCCGGAGGCAGAATCAAAGGTTCCAGGTGGCTGAAGCGTGAACGCAATACCGACGAAGAAACTCTATCAGCTAGACTTATTGATAGATCAATTCGCCCCCTCTTCCCCAAAGAATTCAAAAATGAAGTCCAGGTAATTGTCATGGTCTTGGCCACTGATACTATTCATGACACCGATATTTTGGCAGTAAACGCAGCCTCAGCAGCTCTGGCTATTTCTCCTTTGCCTTGGGCAGGACCAGTGGGAGCCACTAGAATTGGACTAGAAAATGGTCAATTGGTCGTCAATCCTCAAAACGGCAATCGTGAGGGTGTGGACCTAGATTTGGTGGTAACCAGTACTGATACAGTGACTCCAATGATCGAAGCTGGAGCCAACCAGATTCCGGAGGCTCAAATGATGGAAGCTGTAAAATTGGCTTTTGCCAATAACCAAAAAATAGTTGCCTGTATTCAAGAACTTGTTAAAGAAGTTGGAAAAGAAAAACTGGTTATTAATCACAAACCAATTGATCCAGCCTTTGTTTCGGAAATCGAAAAGAAAGCCAAGCCTATGGTTGATGATTATTTGGCAGCCTCTGCTACCAAAGAAGGCAATAGCCTGGGGTCAATTATTGAATCACTTGGTGATGAACTAGAGATTCCTGAAATAGTTGAGAATTTAGTTTACAAAACTTTGCGAAAAAATATATTGGAAAAGAAAATCAGAGCTGATGGTAGAAAACTCGACGAGATCAGACCACTATATTGTGAAGTAGGAGTATTGCCTCGCGTTCATGGATCAGCTATTTTTCAAAGAGGCCAGACTCAAGCATTGACTGTGACTACACTAGGAGCACCATCACTTGGCCAAAGCTTGGAATCAGCCGAGGGAGAATCGGTCAAGCGCTACATGCATCACTACAATTTTCCGCCATTTTCGACAGGTGAAACCGGACGGGTGGGGGCTCCTAAACGCCGGGAAATTGGTCACGGGGCTTTGGCTGAGCGCGGTCTGGCTCCAGTTATCCCGGCCGAGTCGGTCTTCCCTTATGCCATTAGAGTCGTATCCGAAATTATGAGTTCCAATGGATCATCCAGTATGGCTTCCACCTGTGGATCAACCCTGTCACTTATGGATGCAGGCGTCCCACTTATTGCTCCTGTCGCTGGAATTTCCATAGGTCTAGTCGATGACACATTACTGACTGATATTATCGGTCTTGAAGATCACTATGGCGATATGGATTTCAAGGTGGCTGGAACTGAGACTGGTATTACCGCTATTCAATTGGACACCAAAGTCCCAGGCTTGACTCTGAAAATCTGTGAGGAAGTCTTTGCTAGAGCCAGAAGTGCCAGAATGCAAATCATGGAAAAAATGCTCGCCACCCTTCCCAAATATCGCGATACTCTGTCTCAGTTTGCGCCCAAGATTTCCACCGTTCAGATTCCAGTGGAAAAGATTGGTGAACTGATTGGTCCGGGAGGCAAAAATATCAAGAAACTGATGGCCGATAACGAAGTCCAGATTGATGTTGATGACAATGGCTCGGTCTTTGTGACTGGAGTGGATACCGATAGTACCAACAAAGTTTTGGAATACCTAAAGTCAATGGGCCGGGAAATTGAAGTCGGTGAAATATTTGAAGGCACTGTCATGAATTTGGCCGCATTCGGCGCCTTTGTCAACATACTTCCTGGTAAAGATGGTCTCGTTCATGTTTCGCGCATGAGTACCGAATATGTGGGTGATCCATCCACAGTCGTAACTGTCGGTCAAAATGTCAAAGTCTGGGTGACCGAAGTTACCCCCGAAGGTAAAGTCGGACTGTCCATGCTTTTTGATGAAAATGGTAACCCAGCTGAAAAAGCTGTAGAGCCTCGCCAAGACAGACCGATGGGGCCAAGACCATTTAGACCCAGTGACCGCAGTCCCGCCAACCGCGGCAACGACCGCTTCAATGCTCCAAGAAGAAGATACTAACTTCGAACTTATGTTCCACCTAAGAGGTGGAACAATTGAATTCGATTTTAACGGGTGCGGTTGGTGCCAAGACCACAATCTGATAAACTGATAATTATGAAATTGTTGACATTTACTCGCCTTTTTTATTTATCCCGATTCTTTTTTGACTTCATCCTGATCTATGCCGTTGAAAAATTGTTCTTTGTCAGTCGTGGTTTAAATTTATCCCAGATTGGTATTCTGCTTTTCTCGTGGTCTGTAATGACCTTAGTTTTGGAAGTGCCTACTGGTGTGTTAGCCGACCGCTGGAGTCGGAGAAAAATGTTGATTCTGTCTGGAATATTTTTTTCGACCTGCTATTTAGTTTGGATTTTTAGTAATTCTTTTGTTTTGTTCTTGGTTGGTTTTTTCTTCAGAACTTTGGGTAGCACTTTCACATCAGGCACCCTTCAAGCATACCTCTATGATTTTTTGAAACTTCATAATCAGGAAGATCAGTTCGAGAAGATTTGGGGTAGGGGTAACGCCTTACGAACTCTGGGCACAGGTGTGGCTGTATTTTTGGGCGGCTTCTTAAGCCAGATTTCCTACTCAATTCCACTAGTTATTTCTGCTCTTTCAGTATTTGTGGTTTCGATTACTACGTTCCTGTGGCCTGAAATTCCAATTATTACTCCCACGAACGAAGAAAAATATTGGGGTTTTGTTAAAAGCGCAACTAATACAGTTTTTCATAATAGAAATCTTTTACGAATAGTGCTTTACTCAGTAATTATATTTTCTGCATTTTCTAATCTTGAAGAATTTAACGATATTTATCTTAATTTTTTGGGTTACCCAAATTATATGATGGGTATAATTTTTGCCATTGCTATGTCAGCTCAGAGCCTAGCCAGTACTATGGCTCATAAGTTCAAAAATTATTCTTGGGTCGCCCTTGATGTCACGGCATTAATCGGCATAATAATTTTATTATTAACGGCTTGGATTCGTCACCCCTTGATGGCAATGGGAATTCTATTTATTGGTGTATTACTTGAGTTTAGCCGTGTATTGAGCGATGGAATTATTCAAAAAGAAGTACCCCCACATCAGAGAGCTACTCTCGCTTCTCTAAACAGTTTCGTTTCCAATATTGTACCCATTCAATTAGTCTTTGGTTTTATTGCCTATCGTTATCACTTGCAATTGTCATATCTCTTTTTAGCCATATATTGTACAACCTATTTTCTTATCCTACCATTTATCAAAAAAGAAGCTCTTGGTTCCACCTCTTAGGCGGAACAATCAGAAAGATATTAAATTTGACATAGAATCATACATATGATATTATATATTTATGAATATAGTACCGACTCTAATACCAGTTTCTGATTTGCAACGCGATTCAGCTCGTATTGTTAATCTGGCAAAACTTAGTGAGCATCCAATAATTATCGTTCGCAATAATAAACCGGAAGTGGCTATGTTTAACGTGGATAAATTACAAAAGATGTTTGATCGACTACAAGTACTGGAAGAAAATGCATTACTACTTGATCTACGGCAGACAGAGGCAGATTTCAAAGCAGGAAAGCTAAAAAGTACCACTGATTTTTCAGAATTCTTGAATGATTAGAAAATTTCATTATTCAGCTAAATTTGAACGAAATCTTAAAAATTTAGATAAAGAAACTCGTTTGGAGGTGGTGGATGAATTACAAAATTTTGCCCA
>JAUXUE010000105.1 GCA_030681075.1 Candidatus Amesbacteria bacterium
TGAAGCCCACGACCTTGGTAAAGAGAGATTGTTCTTTGGGAGCCGGTGTAGGAGCAGGGGTCTCCAGATCGAGATTATAGATCCGCATATCGGTTTTTGGAGTGGGCTTGGTCATGATTCCAGTAGCCGTTGTCGGTGTGGGTTTCAAGTTTACAATTTGTTTGTAAGGAGTGGGTGTAGGTGTACGGACCGGAGTGGTAGCACAGTTACAATCCTTGTTCTCCTTGCACTGCGGATTACGGCAGAAGCCACTGTAGCAAGTCAGGCCGGCATTGCAATTGGAATTTGAGCCACAAGTCCCGCCACAGGAATTGGTCGCTCCAGGAGTGGGTGATGGGATGGGACTTGCCCCAAGCGGAGTCGCGGACGGAGTCGGAGTAGGCGTTGGAGTTGGTGATGCGAGAGCAACAGCAACAGTCACAATACTTGCAGGAGATGCTGGGATAGCAGCGATATCAACAGCATCGGATTTGCGGGTGATCAGAGTTTGGAGAGCGTCAAATTCCACCGTAAACGAACTTGATGTAGTGGTATTTACAGAAGCGACTGTTACAGGGGTAGCCGTACTGAAACCTTCAGTACTGATAAAAACACATGATACATCGACTTGATATTGAGTATTTACCAAGGTTACTGTTTTGACTGGACAAGACCAGCCATTGGAATTGAATTCCGGCTTAATTGTCAGAACCGGTAATATTGGATAATTTAATCTAAAAGCAAAAGTGGAAATAGGTACGCCGGCAGTATTGAGATTTATGGCATGGGTTACAGTCTGACCAGCTGAAATGACAGACAAGGTTGGAGATAGAGATAGAGTCGCTGTTCCCGTCGATTCTGCTTTGGAAAATGGATTTTGACGGTTTTGTGCCAATTGAACAGCCAAGCCAAGTCCGGCGGTCAGGACAAAGACCGAGATAATGGCAGTCAATTGCCTAAAATAAGGATGCTGGTTAGGATCCGGCAGAACCATACTATAATGGTATATATGCCAGCCAAGTTTCGCAATAAGGAATTTTCCATAGGAACTTATCACATTTTTCAGACGGGCAAGAGTGTCATATTTTCTGGTGACCCAGACTTCCAAAGATACTTAAGTAACCTGCGGAGATTTGTTCCAGAAACTGATGCTAAACTACTGGCCTATTGCCTATTGCCTAATGCCTTAGATTTACTGGTCAGGCAATCCACCCCTCGGGCGATCACCAAATTAATGCGCAAGTTAACGACTGCCTACAGTATGTACAAGAAAGGCTCACCTTTTAGAGGTGTCTACAAAGCCAGGTTATTAGCAGGGGATAGGGAGGCATTGGACGTCAGTAGTCAAATTCATCGCAGTCCTATGACCACGACAAACTTTGGCCCCTTGCAGATCCGCTCTACTTTCTCAAGCTATCTTTATTCCAGTTATCACTTGTATCTAGAAAATATCTCTAATAGTTGGATAGATACACTCTATATATCTAGGTTGGTACCTGATTATAAGAGGTTTGTGGAGTCTTGACAACATTCAAATATTCTAATATAATCGAATATAGACTATAAATATATGAGAAAAATCGAATATATCTGGCGGGAGCTCTTAATTGATACTCTGGAAAAGCGTGAGCCGGTCTGAAGTAATAGACTACGAAAAGATCCTCTATCATTGGGCTAATCACCGTAATCTAGAAAAAGATGTTTATAAAGCCATACGTGTTAGTTTGCCAATACTGGAAATAGAGGGACGCTTGCCTGATGGGTCAATCCCTACGGGTTATTCGGCAGTTAGAGAAAGATTTGGTGAGCCACCGGCCGATTATGACAAAGTTTATTGTTATCATACCGATCCTCCAAAAATAACAGCTAGATTTTCCAATGAAATAATCAAAGGCACGCCCAATTTATTTGTATTGCAAGCTGATCCATATTTGGGTGAGAAAATGTCACTAGCCCAAATCTTCGTCGATTTGTGGAATATGCACGATTGGTACGCCAAAGACTTTTGCCGGTTTATTAAAATCAAGATTGAGGAAATAGTGTCATAATTTTAGGACAATATATGCTACAATATTTGCATGGATATCAAAGTTTTAGATTATCGGATTATAATTGAGCCTGAAAAATACAAAGATGGAGGGATTGTTTATGTGGCCCACTGTCCTACCTTGGGAATTTCCGATTATGGTGATTCGGTGGAAGAAGTGATGTTGAGCATCAAAGATGGCATTCAATTGGCCGTGGAATCTTTGGTGGCAGAAAAACTAGAAGTTCCTAGAGACGAAGTACAGGATCAGATTATCACTACTGCCAGAGTCAATTTCCCTATGGGATTAAATATGGCGTTCGGATAGACAATGAGTAGACTGCCTACAAATATTAAAGGGCGGGATTTGATAAAAACTTTAGAGAAATTTGGATTCGTACAAACAGGAGGAAAAGGTAGTCATATCAGATTAAAACATCCAGATGGTAGATGGACACAGGTAGCGGTTCATACCAAGCCTGTCCCCTTGGGAACTCTCAGAGCGATATTGAGACAATCAAAATTACATATAGAAGATTTGTAAAAACTATGGCAAACTTTGATCACAAGGAAATAGAGGCTAAGTGGAGTAAGATTTGGGATGATACAAATCTTTACAAAACGCCCGAGAAAATTGCTTCAAAAGGTAAAAAATATGTTCTCGGTATGTGGCCATATCCGTCTGGTGCAGGGTTACATGTAGGTCATGTAGAGGTCTTTGCGGCGACAGATATTTATTCTCGGTATTTACGGATGAACGGCTATAGTGTCATCCATCCCATGGGTTGGGATTCTTTTGGATTGCCCGCCGAGAACTATGCCATAAAAACGGGGATTCATCCTTCAATCCAGACTCAAAAGAGTATTGTAGTCTTTAAAAACCAGATGGAACGGATTGGTCTTGCTTATGACTGGGAACGCGAACTAAATGCTAGTGATCCAGAATATTACAAATGGACCCAGTGGATTTTTATTCAATTATTCAAAAAGGGTTTGGCTTACAAGGCGAAGGCTCCTGTCAATTGGTGTCCATCGTGTGAGACAGTTTTAGCCAACGAACAAGTGGTAGACGAGAAGTGTGAGCGTTGTGATAGTGTTGTTACTCAAAGATTGATGGAGCAATGGTTCTTTAAGATCACTGATTATGCCCAAAGATTACTTGATGGTCTCAACATCATTGATTGGCCCGCATCCACCAAGGCTATGCAAAGGAATTGGATAGGCAGAAAAGAGGGCCATAAGATTAAATTTGATGATATCGAAGTTTTTACGACTAGAATTGATACCTTACATGGGGCTAGTTTTATCGCAATAGCTAACGATTCCCAAGAGGGTTTTGTTGGAAAATATGTGACCAATCCGGCCACGGGTAAGAAAATTCCAGTTTGGCGGGCAGATTATGTCTTAGATACTTATGGTACGGGGGCTGTCATGGGGGTTCCGGCTCATGATGAACGCGATCTGGCCTTCGCCAAAAAATACAATCTCGAAATTATTCAAATGCAGCCTGATCCTACAATGGAAAAATATGGCCAAAAGAAGGTTCAATATCGTTTGCGCGATTGGCTCATAAGTCGACAAAGATATTGGGGGACGCCAATCCCAATGGTTAATTGTGAGATTTGTGGTTGGCAACCTGTGCCTGAAGACCAATTGCCGGTCAAATTACCCACCGACGTTGATTTCAGGCCCACAGGGGAGTCTCCTATTACTAGATCAAAGACCTTTCAGAAAGGTGTAATTTGTCCAAAATGTGGTAAATCTGCCAAAAGGGAGGTAGATACTATGGATACATTTGTCGATTCATCTTGGTATTTCCTACGTTTTTGTGATCCCACCAACCTGAATGCCATTTTTTCCAAAGATAAAGTAAAGGCCTGGACTCCGGTAGATTTATATATAGGAGGAGACCACGCCACTACCCACTTGATCTTTGCCAGGTTTATCAATATGTTTTTATATGACATCAAATTAGTGTCTGTCCCCGAGCCGTTTGTCAAATTTTATAAAAATGGTCATGTTTTAGGTGAAGATAACCGAAAGATGAGTAAACGTTGGGGAAATATTGTTAACCCTTTGGAGATAGTCGATAAATTTGGAGCCGACTCTCTGCGGTTGTATGAAATGTTTATGGGACCATTGGATATGGCTAAAGTTTGGAATACTAGTGGAGTAGAGGGGGTATATCGATTCTTAAATAGACTTTATCGAAAATTTGAGACCACATTTAACCTAGATGGTGACATAGGATCTCTTAATAAAATTACCAACCAACTAATTGGTCGAGTAACCAGGGATATAGAAAATATGACATTTAATACGGGAATTGCTGCCATGATGGAGACTTTCAATAAAATGTCAGATGCAACTGGAAATTGGAGATTGGCTTGGAGGCAATTTACTTTGGTATTAGCGCCCTTTGCTCCTTATCTTGCCGAAGAGATGTGGCAGAAATTAGGACATACCGACTCTGTTCACTCACAGAGGTGGCCCGAGTATGATCCTGCGATGGTTATCGATGAAAAAATTACAATGGTGGTACAGATTAATGGAAAGGTTAGAGAGAAGTTTGAATTGGACTCTGGAGAAGCGGGAGAAGACAAAATTAAGCAGTTAGCTCTAGAGAGTGCTAAAGTCCAAAACTATCTAAAAGGGGCTTCATATAGGACTATATTTGTACCATGCAAGCTGATAAATTTTATAGTAAACACAAAATAGAGCTGATCTTGGCTGGATCTGGCCTGTTTTTTATTCTTCTGGGTAGCCTTAGTTCTCTAAAACCTTACATTTTTCCTCCCGCGATTCAGATACTTAATAAAAATATTGATCAAAAAGAGATGATGGTCGATATTCAGGGGGCAATTACTCGACCTGGTGTTTACAGACTAGTCACAGGAGACAGGACACAGGATTTATTAGATATGGCAGGTGGATTACTCAATGAAGCCGATACAAAGTGGGTCGAGACAAATCTAAATAGAGCAAAGAAGGTCAGTGATGGAGAGAAGATCTACATCCCATATATCAATGACAAATCACAAATGACAAATGTCAAATCAAATTCAATTAACATAAATGCAGCGACGAAATCTGAACTTGAGGCTATCGCGGGAATTGGCGCGGTCACTGCGGAGAAAATAATAAATGGCCGGCCATACCAAGAATTGGCCGAATTGGTTTCCCGGAAGATCATAAGTGCCAAGCTCTATACCCAGATTA
>JAUXUE010000003.1 GCA_030681075.1 Candidatus Amesbacteria bacterium
CAGCATTATCAATCATTATTTTCCCAAATTTCCTATCAAATTAAAAATGCCGGATAGTAGTCACTCAAAGCTAGCAATATTTATCCAAAAAGCCACTATTCCCTCAGCTATTATTCTAGGCATCTTAGTCGGACTTTATGAATTTCCTTGCACAGGAGGACCCTATCTGACCATACTTGGATTACTCCACAATCAAGCCACATTTTTCAATGGTTTTCTCTATCTGATTTACTACAATTTTATATTTGTATCACCCCTTTTGCTTATTCTATGGTTTGGAAGCCGTCAGGAGCTATTTGAGAAGGTCCAATCATGGCGCAAAGACAAAATGGACAAATTGGGTATTATTGATGGCTTGATAATGGTTATCTTGGGTGTAATAATACTTCTGGTATGATCAGTCAAAATGATTTTCTAAAAAAGATTGAGGAGTTTAAAAATAAGAAAGGGGCAGACCTAAGTACTGACGAAGATCTAAGTCTGGCTGTCATGAATCTGATTTCTCTGGAAGAGCATTTTTTCTTCACTTCCCAAAAGACCAAAAACGATAGCTATTTGGAGATGATGAATCAGGTTCGCGAAATGAGAAAGGATCTGCTCGCCAAGCTCATGCCCAAAAACGAAGGTGAGACTTGGTGTATTTCCAAGCATTTGCTTGCAGCAACAATGAGACTTCTCGAAGTTGGAACTAAAACCAAAGACAAAAAATATTTTGCTCAAGCTTATCAAGTATATTCATTATTTTGGGGAATCAAATTTGGATTAGTTGAGGCAAAAAATGTCACAAAGATTGACAAACCCTGGACTATGGAAGATTTAGTTACCAAAATGGTTGATTGCTGCCGTGAATAGTAAAATAATCATTATCTCTCTATCACTTGTCACCCTGTTACTTGTAGCTGGTATATTTTTGGTTAGCAAGCCTCCTAAAATCAACCCTGCGTTGGACGCATTTGCCAAATGTCTATCTGAAAAGAAATTTACGATGTATGGGGCTTATTGGTGTCCTCATTGTCAGGCGCAGAAAAAGCTTTTTGGTGACTCATTTCAGTATGTCCCAAATGTCGAATGTACCCAACAGGTTGATCTATGTCTTGAGAAAAAGATCGAAGGTTATCCGACTTGGATTGCCTCAGATGGTGCCCGCTTCTCAGGCCAGCTCACTCTAGAAAAAATCTCTGAAATCACCCAGTGTAAACTATAATATTACAAGATTTGACATCACTACAACTTATAGTATAATCATACAATGAATCGTTTAGAGGCTAAAGAACTGATTGGGCTATATAGTGAAAAGAATACTTTTGCATTCACTATAGCCTCGTTTATAAGTGGAAAACCTGTCAGAATAAACAAAACTTCTAAATTATTTTTTAATGAAATCGATCAAAAGTTTTTTGTCGTTAAACCTAAGGATTTAAAGACTAAGTCTATAGAACTTTACTTTTCTAAAGGTGATTATCATAATTTTTGGTTAATCGCAGATACTATAAACTTTATCTTAAGAAATAATCTTGTAGTAAAAACAAATCATTAAAACAAGCTGGGTTGGGAGATGGACGTGGAGTTAATAGGATAAGAGAAATCGAGCGGGACTTCGCGAGGTGAATTCCAGCGGTCGATATATTTGACAGATTTGTGTTCTGAAATATAGTCATAGATGTCACGGGTAAGTTCCACATCCATTTCGCAGTATTTCTTCAAAAGCTCCAAGCTTTCTTTGTCTCCTCTGTGCCAATAGACAGTGGCATTTTCCCCAGTATCGTTTTTGGATCTATCAAGGCAACCCTTGGCAATAGAATTCAAAGATGCCGCAAAGCCATCGTTAGATTTTTTGATTTCATCATAAATATCAAAATGATTAAGCTTTGGAAAATCCGGCGGTGCGAATGGGGCTAGAACTGGAATATCAAATTTTAGCGTATTAAAGCCAATTATCCGATCAGCTTTTCGGAAATATTGCCACATCTGATCAAATTCATGATCGAAAAAAGAATACATTTTATTTTCTGGCCGGACATACATACTGACAATTGAGACACCCAAATCTTCGAGCTTGGCAATACCTGTCTCGTCAAACCAATGTTTAGTTTCAATATCAAAAAAGACTTCGTACATCATGGAGCTTGGGTAAAACGGCATTTGTTACAAGTACGGCAAATTTTGATCTGGACTCATCTTCGGCATGTACCAAAAATATTTGTTTGACATCCCGCATCGCATGTAACCAATGTAATAACTTTGGCTGATCAGCATGGGCGGAAAGTGATGAACACTTATTGATAGTGGCGTAAACTTCATATTCCACTCGCTTTATTTTGATTACTTTGGGAGAGTTTAATAATCTCGAGCCTAGTGTATTATGGGCTTGAAAACCTACAAATAATAGCCTGGTGGTAGGATTGGATATATAGTTTTCCAGATGCCGGACAATTCTCCCGCCATTAAGCATACCTGATCCGGCGATTATTACCTTGGGACCGCTAGTTTCCCATATTTTACGGCTATCATTGGCATGCTGGATCATGCGCAAGTTGGGAAAATCAAAAGGATCATCGTTTTCGGCATGAAGACTCAATTCCTGACTATAGAGATTGCGGTATTTCTTATAAATTTCAGTCGCTTTAATGGCCATCGGACTGTCCAAATATACAGGAGTATCATTCAGAATACTTTTATTACGCTTTAAATGATCAACGAGATGCAATAATTCCTGTGTTCTTTCAATCGAAAACGAAGGAATAAGTAAAGTTCCGCCTGAGTTTTCAACTTCATTTATTTCGTGTGTCAGAATTTTTTTGATATCCTGCGGGCTGTGAAGTCTGTCCCCGTAGGTGGCCTCCATAATGACACTGTCGGCCTGGTCTATCAATTCCGTGGGCTGAAGTAAGTCTTCGGGTGAATTACCCAAATCGCCGGAAAAAATAGCTGTCTTCCCATCAATTGTCATAACAATACTTGAAGACCCCATAATGTGTCCTGCGTCAATTAGTTTAATTTTGATATCTTTGACATTAAATTCCTGATGATAGGAAACGGCTTTCATTGACTGGACTGTATATTCGGCATCGGTTTCAGAATAGAGGGGTGTGCGTTCTCTATTTTCCCTCGCAATCTTGGCGGTATCCAATAATACTAGATTAGCCAGGTCAATCGTGGGTTGAGTTGCATAGATATGTCCTTTGTAACCATTTTTTATCAATATGGGCAAGCGGCCACTATGATCTAGATGAGCATGTGTCAAGATCACTCCATCTAATTTTGCAATATCTAAATCCAATGGTTCATAGTTTAGTTTTACCAGTTCATGGGATCCTTGAAACATTCCACAATCAATTAATATCTGTGTTCCTGCTTCAGAAGTAACAAGATAACACGATCCGGTGACCATTCCTGCAGCACCCAAAAATTTAATCGTTGACATTAGCTATAGATTATATATCATAGAGCCATGAATGATTTATGTCCAAAATGCAAAGCACCATTATCAGATGTGAGCGAAACACCCACTGGAAAAAAACTCCAAAGATGCAGCAATGGTAAATGGAATGGAGAAACTCACAAAAATGAAGGCTGTGACTATGTAAAATGGATTACACCGGAACCACAAACACTAGATGAAAAGTGTCCCAAATGTGGCGCAGCATTGGTATTACAAGTTACGCGCTTTGGTAAAAAAATGAAAAAATGCAGTACCGGAGGCTGGGATGCTTCAGCCAAGAAAGCCACAGGCTGTGATTATATAGAGTGGATCAATGGTACATCAGAAGCTCTGGATGAAAAATGTCCAAAATGTAGCGAACCACTAGTCTTATTTACGACAGCAGCCGGCAAGAAAATGAAGAAATGTAGTACAGCTGGTTGGGATCGTGAAGCCAAGAAAGCCACAGGCTGTGACCATGTCGAGTGGCTCAAAGCTACAAATTCCAAGCCAACCGGCGGTGAAGAATTCCTCCCCCCATTTCCAGAGGATAATTAAAACCAGAAATACTATTGTTAAAATATCCCACCTCTCGGGTGGGATTTCTTCTTATGTGGGCTCGGTGGGATTCGAACCCACGACCGTCATCTTAAGAGGATGCTGCTCTAACCAGCTGAGCTACGAACCCAATATGCTAATTATACCAGCATTTGTGCCCCCGGCAGGAATCGGACCTGCATTTTTTCCTTAGAAGGGAAATGCTCTATCCATTGAGCTACGAGGGCTATATATCCTATTTTACACTAATCAGATATAATTAGGCTACACTACGGGATCGTCTAATGGTAGGACAACGGGTTTTGGTCCCGTTTATCTAGGTCCGAATCCTAGTCCCGTAGCCACAATATATTGAGTCTTGTTATAGATAATTAAATAATATAGAGTAATAGACATGGATACGGATACGCTATTAAATTTGACCAATATGATCAATACGTCTTTGGGGACTATTGAGAAAGTAAAAGAGGAGAAGGCTAAGCTCTCTGAAATGCTTAAAAGCCTTCTGGACAATGATCCCAGCTACCTGGAAGCCTCAGAACAGGCCAAGACTGCTGGCAAGGCCAAAGGGCAAGCTCGAAAGCAAGTCATGCGAATGCCCCAAGCGTCTGATCTGGACTCCAAGGTCAAAGAACTGTCAAAGCACCTCAAAGATATTACTACTCAAATGTCTATGTATTTAGCTGATTATGCCAGACTCTCGGGTTTATCAACATTTGAAGATCCGAGTGGGGAAGTCAGAGAGATTGTCTATATGGCAAAACTCGTAAAGAAGAGTTGATATGGCTTACAATCCAAACGCAGTTTTTATCTCACCCTCCACTTTGTCCGATTTTGACAAGTGTCCCCAGCTCTATTATTACAAATCGGTTTACCGGGCACCATCTGGGCTAAAAGTTCAAATAATTAATCCTGCAATTGCTCTGGGTCAGATAGTTCATGAAACCATTGATCAAGTCATAAAGCTGCCTGCAGTCAGCCGGTCCAAAGATAAACTTCTAGACATATATGAATTCTTGTGGGCTAGTATTAGTGGAGAAAAGGGTGGGTTTACGACCGAGGAGTCTGAATCAAAAAAACGAGGATTGGATATGTTGAATAGATTCTGGGAGAATGGTCACTTCAAAGAAGCAGAGATAGTCAAGCTACCTACTTTCCCCAAAGTAGATTTGGGAAACAATTTGATTTTGACCGGAAAATTGGATTGGATTGAGAAAGATGGCTATACCTATCATGTCATAGATTTTAAGACTGGAAAAAATGAAGAAAAAGCCGAGTCAATGCAACTTCCCATTTATGCAGTTCTGGCTTGTGGGATACTCAAGACCTTTGATATAAAGACTAGTTATTGGTATCTGGACCGTGAGGATAGTCTGACTTCTTTTCCTCTTCCTGATATCAATGAGACTACTAGATTGCTAGTTACAAAAGGTCAAGTTATTCAAGAGGCACGAAAAAATAACACTTTCAAATGCCAGTCAGGCAAAGACAATTGTTATCATTGCCGAGATATTCAAGCGGTAGCCAAGGGCTTTGGCAAGCTTGTGGCCGTCGACGCCACCAATTACAAACAAGAGATTTATATTTTACCCAAAGAAGATTCTCTCCGCGAAGAATTACCTTTTTAGCCAACGATCTCATCCCGATGATAGTAATCTGATGATATACTAAGTCTATATGAACAAACTGACAAAGACAGATATATTGCTTGAAGTTGATGATGTGTTTGATAAGAAAGTTAGGATTACGGCAGCATATTGGAAATATGTTCTCTATACCAAACACCGTGAGGCAATCAACGAATTGAATATTGAATTACTGAAAAAGTGTCTCGTTGACCCTAATTTTGTAATTTCTACTTTGGAAAAATCTGTGGTACAATTTTATCATCAGATGGATGATTCTAGATATGTTTGCGTAGTCGTCAGACATTTGAATGGCGATGGGTTTGTGATAACAAGTTATATTACCCGCCAGCCAAAAAGAAACAATAAAATATTATGGTCAAGAAAATGAGTGTTTATTTCGACCCATTTGGAAACACTTTAAATATGTGGTGGGGTTCTGTGGACAAAGGATCTGAATCAATTGAGGCTGCCGATGCCGACGATGTTATTATTGTCAATAGTAAGGGAGAAGCGATTGGTTTAGAGAAATTAAACTTTTTTCCTGCAGAAATTGATCCCATAAAGTATCTCAAGGGAGATATAAAAACTGTTTTAGACGGTTTCTTTACGCAATTTCCCCAACTTCATTCCTAGCCCACGATTTCGTCACGCTTTGAAGACAAGAATCTGCCCCAACTATCCATGAAACCTAAGATTAATTTAAATGGAGCCTCGAGGATAAAGTCAAAGACAAAAGCCAGGAAATTGAGCTGGGAAACGCCTCGGCTGACGAGATCGCCGACAGCGACCATTGGCAGTGTCAGGACATCCCAACCAACTGATGAGGTTTCACCCCGGGGATCATAGGTATAGACTGAGGATATTTGACGGATACGGTAGGCAAAAAAGGTAACTACAGACAGGAAAAACAAAAAGACCAAGACACTGATAAAGCTAAAGCCAATAAGAGAAAGCAACCAATAAATAAAATAAAAGACAGCTACAAACAGTAAGCCATAAAATAAATAAAACAAACCAAACTTATGCTTTGCAGTTAGTGTCAAATTACTAGTTGAGACTTCTGGCAAAAAGACAATTTCTAGGGTTCTAGCCAACAACTTTTCCTGATCACGCTTTTTTGGAAGATGTATATTGGCAACTATTATCCACATAATAGCTACGGGTACGATTAGATTTATACTCAGAGATATATAATTTACCTGTCCACGAAATAATACTTCAAGAGGCATTTCAATCAGAATGCCCAAAATCATTTTTGTCAAAAAGACATACAACAGACTTCTAAAGGTAGCTGTATTCATGCGCTGTCTCGTTAGTCGCAGTTGATCTGCCAATACTTTCTCCGCCTCTTGACTAAATAGTTCTTTATCATTCAAAATATTTGAGAAATTCTCGGGATTATTGAAATATATGTCGCGCAAAAGCACTAGTGGTCCCATCTGCTTTCGCACCCAGGCCGAAGCAATATTAAGTGTCTTGTCATTAAAAGCTAATGTGTAGGCATTATATGTCTCTTCAATATTATGATTAGGGTTAAGTTTATAGAGGTGATAGGCAATACCGGCTTCGTCGGATTGGGAATATACCCGATCAATCGCAACATACAAAATCAACTCATCAATATTATTTCTAAAAATATTAAAGGCAAAACTTGTAAATTGTGCATAGTCTATATTTTGAGACAACAAGTCTTCCAGGTGAGCTGAGATTAATCCCACTAACCAGTCTTTGTTTATTTTTGTCTCGTTCCATATTTCCAAATAATTTCCCAAAATTTTCGTAAAATTTTCTTGATCGAGATTGCCAATTGTCAATTCGTTTATATATCCTGCCCAGCGCATTTCCTGAAGCAAATCAGCAGTTAGTTTTAATGCATCATTATTAAAAATAAGTTGTCTTTTGAGTATACGCTCAATAGCAGCTCGCCTGACCAGGTGATCAGCCCTGTATTCCATGGCATTTCGAGCTAGTTCATAGATTCGCGCTAGTCTTGTGACTGTATCCTGCGAATCTTTGTCTCCAGCTGACTTGGATTTTCCACAGCTCAGGCTCTCTTCTAGTTTATGTATAATTGGTTTAGTCATGACGAGAGCTATTTTAACCTACTTTATAGATAAAATAACCATGTACAGACTTATGCTGTACTTTTTATTGATTTTAGTTGGATTGGGATTTTTTATTCAGCCGCCATTAAAGTTATCTCTTTCTTTGTTAATATTGATATCAACTAGCTGGTTTACAAATACTATTTTTTCCAAGTTATTCAGAGCCCCGACTAATCTAGAATCTGTCTATATTTCATCTCTTATTTTAGCTCTAATAATTTCACCTAATAACTACTTATATTTATTTTTAACTGCAATTATTGCCAGCGCTTCAAAGTATCTCTTGGCTATCAACAAAAAGCATATATTTAATCCTGTAGCTATATCTCTCGTTTTAATTGGTTATGCTAGCTGGTGGATTGTTACTCCCATGACCGTGCCAGTTATTCTTGTTGGAGGTTTGTTAATAGTATACAAACTTAGAAAACCAGAAATGCTTCTGGCTTTTTTCGCTGTAGCTTTATTAATTCCATTTTTGAGAGGGGATTCTCTCAGGGGTCTTTTGCTGTATTCCCCATTACTCTTTTTTGCATTTGTAATGCTCACAGAGCCCTTGACTTCGCCCACAAGCAAAATTTGGCAAATAGTTTATGGTTTATTGATTGGTATATTATTTAATATTCGCGGGATTTCGCCCGAAATAGCATTAATCGCAGGAAATATACTTGCTTATCTGGCTTCCTCCAAAGAAAAATTAATCTTGATCCTCAAAGAAAAGATTCAGATCGCCCCAAATATTTATGAGTTTGTCTTTGAACCAAGTAAAAAATTGAATTTTAAGTCTGGTCAATATTTAGAGTGGACCCTTCCTCAAAAATCACCAGATTCTAGAGGTAGCCGTCGGTATTTGACTCTGGCGTCATCACCCACAGAACCCAATATTAGAATAGCTACTAAGTATTATGAAAAATCCAGTACTTTTAAGAAAACTTTATTTGATTTAAATACCCCAATAATTGCCTCCCAATTAGCAGGTGATTTTATACTGCCCATGGATCCAAAGATCAAGCTGGCTTTTGTGGCAGGTGGTATTGGTATTACACCCTTTCGCAGTATGATCAAGTATTTGACAGATAAAAATGATCTGCGAGATCTGATATTAATCTATGTCAATAAATCCGCGGATGAAATTGTTTACAAAGATATTATAGAGAAAGTCAAAGTTTTCTATATTAATACATCTGAGGTCGGATATCTAAATGCAAAAAACATCTTAGACTTCACTCCTGATTTCTTAGACAGGTCATGGTATATATCTGGTCCACACAAAATGGTTTCCGCCACAGAGAAATTATTAAAGAGTATGAATATCAAGCACATCAAAACCGACTTCTTCCCTGGGCTGGTATAATTGGATATCATGGTGGATGTAGCTCAACGGTAGAGCGGTCCGATGTTACATCGGACAGGTCGCCATAATCTTGGTGGTATTAGCTCAATTGGTTAGAGCGCTGCTCTGTGAAAGCAGAGGTTGCC
>JAUXUE010000012.1 GCA_030681075.1 Candidatus Amesbacteria bacterium
ATTAAAAATTAAAAATTATAAATTAAAAATTTTAACTGAATTGGGTTACTGGCATGAAGACAAAAAGCATGTAGGTAATCTCGACGATCTCATCGAATCTCTCTCCGAACGTCCCCTGCATGCACACAAAATCCTAAACAAGCTCCGATAACTCCCTCTCATTCTCCCTCTTAATCTAAGAGGGAGACGCCATAGACTTCCACCTGGAAGGTGGAAGTCATTTTACTTGACAATAATGTTATACTAATACTAGGTGAGGAAAGCTTTGGCAAGCTGGAGCCTAAGACAGAACTAAAAAGAAGCAACTAGGGTGGAACCACGAGACACACTCGTCCCTTGCGAAATATTTTTCGCAGTGGCGAGTTTTTTGTTGTAATATAAACATATGAAAGATAATTTAATGGAAAAGATAGTTAGCCTCTGCAAGAGGCGGGGCTTTGTGTTTCCAACGTCTGAAATTTATGGCGGGCTCATAAGCTCATATGATTATGGTCCGGTAGGAGCTGCCCTGATTCGTAACATCCGTAATCTCTGGTGGAAAGAGTTCATTGAAAGGCGCGACGATATGGTGGGATTAGATTCACAGATAATCTTACATCCCAGAACTTGGGAAGCCTCTGGACATGTCGCAAACTTCAATGAGCCCATGATTGAGGATAAAAAGACTAATAAACGCTATAGAGCAGACCATCTGATTGAGAATTGGATTAAAGACAAAGAACAATTCGCTGATTTAGTAGTTGAAAACTTTACATTTGAAGAAATGGGAAAGTTTATTATAGATAATAAAGTAAAAAGTCCCGAAGGAAATGATTTGAGTAGTCCAAAGAAGTTCAATCAACTTTTTAACACCAGTATTGGAGTTATTGAAGACGCCAAGTTTGAAGTTTATTTGCGTGGGGAAACGGCCCAAGGTATTTTTTCTGATTTTAAAAATATTTTAGACTCGACAAGAATAAAGTTCCCTTTTGGAGTCGGCCAAATTGGGAAAAGCTTTAGGAATGAAATTACTACAGGACAATTTGTGTTTAGAACACTAGAGTTTGAACAAGCAGAGATAGAATATTTCTTTGATCCAGAAGTTTCAGATTGGGAGAAACTAATGGACGAATGGAAGTTGCAAATGATTTCATTTGTAACCAAAGTGTTGGGAATTAAGAACGAAAATCTTCGTTGGCGAAGACATACTGATAAAGAGAGAAGTCACTATAGTAAAGACACTTATGATTTAGATTATAACTATCCGTTTGGATGGAAAGAATTATGGGGTATTGCCTATCGAACTGATTATGATTTAAAGCAACATGCTCAGTTCTCTGGAGTTGAGCTCAACTATCGTGATCCAATTACAAATAAAGTTTTTATACCACACGTAATTGAGCCAGCAGTCGGTATAAATAGATTATTTTTCATCACGCTTTGTGATGCCTATACCGAAGAAGGAGATAGAATATTCTTGAAATTTAATCCTAAAATTGCACCGTATAAAGTAGCGGTTTTTCCCTTGGTTGCAAATAAGCCAGAATTAGTAAGTAAAGCGAGAAGAATATATGAAGATTTGAAAGAGAAGCTTGTAGTTACATGGGATGACCGCGGTAATATAGGAAAGAGATATTATTCTCAAGATGAAATCGGGACCCCGTGGTGCGTGACTGTCGATTATCAGACGCTGGAAGACGAGACAGTGACCGTCCGTGACCGTGACACAGCCACTCAAATACGTATGCCCATATCAGACCTTGACAGTTATTTTCAAAATAAGCTAAAGTAAGTAGATGAAGGATCTTTGGCCAATATTGGTTGCAGTCATAGTTTTGGTTGCAGCCTCTGGTGTCATCTGGATAGCCAAGAAAAATGGGGGTCAGCTTCCACTTCCATCTCCGTCTCCTGAGCCTGTTGCAGCAGTCCAGCTGAGTTCTGATAAGTATCCTACAGTTTCAATGGATTTTAGTACTGACGGAAATTATGTAACGGTCAATGTCGACAATATAAATGCTGAGCAACTTGAATACAATTTGATATATGAGGCGACAGTCAAGGGCAATGTCATCCAGACAGGTGTCAATGCTTCACAAAATCTCAAAGGCAAGAAGACTTATACTCAAAAACAATTACTGGGCAGTGAATCGAGTGGAAAATTCACATATCATACCAAGATTAAGAATGCAGTCATGGAGCTTACTCTTCGCGAAGCCAAAGGAGGCTCAGTCTACTCTGCGACTTATCCTTTTGAAGTCACTCCAGGGAAATCTTCAGAGCTAAAGGCTAATTAATTTTATTTTTCAAAACTTCGTGTTTTTTTGGCCTTGACGCGTGTGAAAAAAAGGTAGATAGTGGTATGAAGTGGTATAGAATGGTATGTTTATAGGCCGTCACAATCATCATCTCGAAGAAAAAGGACGACTCTCAGTCCCGAAGAAATTTCGGGCCCAGCTAGAAAATGGTGCAATATTGAGCCAAGGCCTAGATGGATGTCTATTTCTCTATCCAAAATCAGCTTGGATGGAATTAATCGACAAACTAAATCAAATGCCTCTGACCCGGGCCGATTCGCGAAACTTCTTAAGAAGCCTTAGCTATGGGGCAGTCGAGGTGGAAATTGATTCTTTGGGAAGAATATTAATTCCAGATTATTTGAAAAACTTTGCACAAATCAAATCTGATTGTGTTATCGCAGGAGCAATAGAGCGAATCGAAATCTGGGATATGGCTACTTTTGAGAAATTTAATACCAAAATTAATGAACAGCCAAAAGACTTTATATGAGTAATTACCACACACCAGTCTTATTGGAACCAGCGGTCAATTATTTGAACGTCCGCAAGGATCGTAAATATATTGATGCCACTTTGGGTGGAGGAGGCCATTCGGCCTTAATAAAATCCCAAGGAGGTATGGTCTTGGGTATAGATCAGGATCAGGATGCCATAGATAATTCAAGAGAATGCGCAGATATAGTAGTCAAATCCAATTTTGTACACCTGGAGGAAATAGCCGCCACATACAATTGGTTTCCCGTTTCGGGCGTATTATTGGATCTGGGCATGTCCATGCACCAGATTGTAGATTCCAAAAGAGGCTTTTCGTTTCAAAAAGAGGGACCATTGGATATGAGAATGGGGGAAACGTCTGTGACAGCAGCTGAATTAGTAAATCAACTGACAGTTGGTCAGTTAGCCAGTATTTTGAAAGATTTTGGAGAGATTCCTGGAGCAAAATCATTAGCTTCTAAAATTGTAGCAAACAGATCTTATAGTACTACAGACCAATTAGCCAAAGTTTGCGGAAAGTGGTCACGGCAAGCGTTTCAAGCTCTGAGGATTGCCGTCAATGATGAATTGGGAGCATTGACCCAAGTAATACCCCAGATAAAAAATATCTTGGAGGTGGGTGGTCGGGCTGTAATCATAAGTTTTCACTCACTGGAAGATGGAATCGTAAAAAAAGAGTTTAAAAACTGGGGATTGTCATTAACAAAAAAACCCATTCAAGGAGAGCGGGGGAGCAAGCTCCGTGCTTTTGAAAAAATATGAAGAAACTCATTTCCATTGCTGTAATTAATTTAGTACTCTTGATAATTCAATTTAGTCTGATCAGTCTAATTTCCAATGATGGAGAAAAAGTCTGGCAAGCAAACAACGAGCGTTTACAATTGGAGGCAGATAATCAAATCTTAAAGCAAAAAATATATACCGAATCGTCTTTGACTCAAATAAAGAATCAAGCAGACAAGAATAGTCTGACACCTATGAAAACTGAATTTTGGCGGACTGCGACAGTTGCCCAAATTATCCCATGAAGTGGAGATATAGAATTTTAAACTTTTCATTTGCAGTATTGGCTGGGATATTGGTCGTTAAATTGGGATATTTACAAATTATCAAAGCCTCAGAACTATCCCAAACAGCCAAATCCCAAAGACAAAGCACACAAGTCATACCCAGTAGTCGTGGTGATATTGTAGCCTCAGACGGATTTGTCCTGGCTTCATCCTATAAAAAATATAAGCTTCAAGTGGATTCCAGATATTTTCCCAAGAAAAATGATGAGTATGCCAGACTATTACCACTTATAGGTTCTACAGCCAGTGCAAACCTGTATTATAAATTATCTGATTCAAAAGCCTATTGGTTTACACTTCTGGACAATTTGAATGATGACCAAAAAAGAGTTATCGAAAGATTAAAAATTTCAGGATTAGAATGGGAATCGAGTGTCAGTCGTTGGTATCCGGAAGCCAGTGTCAGCGCTCACTTATTGGGATTTGTAGGAAAAAACGATGAAGGAAATCCCAAGGGTTATTTTGGTCTGGAGGGCTTTTACGACCGTGAATTAAATGGACACCCCGGTAAAATTGTGGGTGAAAATGATGTATTTTCCAGGCCAATATTACTGGATGGTCAGGAATATGTCCCGGATATTCCAGGATCAGAACTTCAGACATCAATCGACAGAACATTACAATTTTTAGCTTATGAAAAGCTAAAGAAAGGCTTGGAAAAATATCAAGCAGTGTCGGGAACGATTTCGATAATGGAACCCTCTACAGGAAGGATTTTGGCCATGGTCAGTCTGCCAGATTATGATCCCAATAATTATACTCAGAGCGATGATTCACTATATCGCAATCCCTTGATTGCAGATGCATTCGAGCCTGGTAGTACCTTTAAGGTTATAGTGATGGCTTCGGCACTCGATGCGGGAGTGGTTGATGAGAATACTAAATGTCCCATCTGTCGTGGTCCGGTAGCCGTGTCGGATGCTCTAATCAAAACCTGGAATGAAAAATATTATCCGGATAGCACAATGACAGAGGTAATTCAGCATTCAGATAATGTCGGTATGGTATATGTAGGCAGAAAACTCGGTAAAGACAAACTATTATCTTATTTTGACAAATTTGGATTTGGACAGGAGACGGGTATCGATCTCCAAGAGGAGACTGGAGCGCCCCTGAGAACAAAAGATCAATGGTATGAATTGGATGTATCCGCTAGTACTTTTGGCCAAGGTATCGCAGTCACTCCTCTCCAAATGCTCCGGGCTGTAGGGGCAATAGCAAACAAAGGAATAATAATGACTCCAAGGGTGGTAGACTCTATTGCCGGAAAGAAAGTAAATCAAAAAGCAGGTAATCAAATTATCTCAAATATTGCGGCTGCAAAAATGTCTAAAATGATGATCAATAGTGTAGACCGTGGAGAAGCCAAATGGGCGAAACCAGCAGGTTTTGTAGTAGCAGGTAAGACCGGTACAGCTCAAATTCCGGTATCTGGGCACTATGATAAGGTCAAGACGATTGCCTCATTTGTGGGTTTTGCTCCTGCCGATAATCCAAAATTTGTGATGCTGGTTACACTTCGTGAACCCAAGACTTCGCCTTGGGGATCGGAAACGGCAGCCCCTCTGTGGTTTGAAATATCGCGTGACATTTTCCGTTATTTTGGCCTGGTGCCAAATTAAGTTATAATGAACCTGTATGCGGATACATACTATTTCGTTTAGACATGCTTGGGACGGAGTTTGGCATGCATGGCTAACACAGCCAAATTTCAGAGTCCATCTGACTTTCGCAAGCTTGGCCATAATTTTGGCTATTCTTCTAAAGCTCGATCATTGGGAATGGATGGTTCTTACGATGACTATAACCTTGGGACTTGTGGTCGAAATGATTAATACTGCTCTCGAATCTGTGGTTGACTTGGTTACGACAGAATGGAAAATTTCTGCCAAGATGGCCAAAGATGTATCTGCCGGGGCAATGCTTGTCTATGCTATTGGATCGATTGTGGTTGGTGCCCTTCTGTTTATACCGAAGATATTATGGCTATATACTTAGGTTTATTGATGTTTGCTTTTATCGTCACTTGTGTGACGATAGTTCCGTTTATAGATTTTTTGTTTAGGCAAAGATTTACAAGACGGGACGAGCGATCTTTGGTCGAACCGGGGGATACAGAAGAATTTCGAACGCTCCATACTCTCCACAATAAGAAAGTCGGTACTCCGATAGGTGGCGGTATATTAATAATATTTATCGTCAGTATCTTGTATTTCATAATATTTCCATTGATTTCCAGAATGGGATTTTATATTACATCTGCATTTCAAATTAAAGATGAATTGAATATCATTTTCTATACTTTTATTGCTTTTGGATGCCTTGGTCTATACGACGATCTGGTAAAAATCTTTGGCTTTTCTAGGTCTGGTTTTTTTGGACTACGAATTAGACATAAATTGATTATTCAAATAATCTTGTCGGTAACAGTTGCTCTGATGCTCTGGATGAATCTGAAGATTGATATTATAAATATTCCCTATTTCGGAATTCTCAAATTGGGTTTTTGGTATGTACCAGTATCTGCTTTTATTATTTTGATATTTACCAATTCATTTGATTTTACCGATGGCTTAGACGGATTGTCGACAGGGACACTTCTTATTTGTCTCTTGGCCTTTTGGGTTTTGGCCAACCAGTATTTGGATACCCCGCTTTCAGTCTTTATCTCGCTTTGGATTGGGTCGATCATCGCCTTTTTGTATTTTAATGTTTATCCCGCCCGTATTTGGCTTGGTAACGCTGGGGGTTTGGCATTTGGGGCAACTCTTGCTGTCATTGGACTACTTCTTGGTAAGCCAATAGCTTTGTTTGTCATTGGAGGTGTGTTTGTAGCCGAAGGCGCCAGTAGTTTCTTTCAAATTATCTGGTTTAGATTGTTTGGTAGGCGCTTGTTTCCCTTGGCGCCAATTCATCACTGGTTACAGATAATAGGCTGGCCCGAGCCAAAGATTGTCCTGCGGGGTTGGATTATCAGTATAATTCTTGCCATATTTGGTCTATGGCTTGCTATGCTTTAATATGCGTATTGGATATTGGCTACTAATATTGACATTTATCCTAGTAGGATTTGGTGTAATCATGGTGGGAAATGCATCATTTGTCGATGCGGCAACAGACTTTGGTAACAAATGGTATTACCTAAGGCTTCAGGCACTCTGGGCAGTCTTAGGTTCGATTGCATTATTTATTTCTTTGAAATTTCCTCTATCAAGACTGGAAAAATTAGGTCAAGTAATGATACTTGCTTGCCTTGGATTGCTAGTGCTTGTATTAATTCCCGGGATTGGGACCAAATTACTTGGAGCCAGAAGATGGATTGGGATTGGTTTTGCCAGCTTTCAACCAGCAGAACTTACAAAGCTAGTGGTTATAATTTATCTAGCAAGGCTTTTTACAAAAAGTGATTTTCAAGTTAAATATTTTATCTATGTAGTATTTGGAGTATTAGGTTTAGTAATGCTAGAGCCTGATATGGGAACTGCCATAATTATATTTCTAGTCAGTATGACAATGTATTTTATGAGTGGATTTACCTTGAAATTATTTTATTTGTTGGTACCAATATCCTTAATTGCCGGAATAGTACTCATTATCGCTTTTCCCTATCGATTTGATCGATTGAAGAGCTTTTTGGATGTGTCATCTGATCCACAGGGAAATTCTTATCATATACGTCAAGCTTTGTTGGGTATAGGATCGGGTGGGGTGTGGGGGGTGGGCTTTGGTCAATCAAAGCAGAAATACCAATTTTTGCCTGAAGTGACGACTGATTCGATCTTTGCGGTCTTTGCTGAAGAAATGGGTCTAGTGGGTGGTATTACTTTGATTGGAACATTTATGACCTTGGTCTATCTTGGTCTAAAAACTGCCCAGAATGCCAAGAATAAATTTGAGAGTCTTGTTGCAGTAGGTATCTCTTCTTGGGTTGGCTGGCAATTTATTATTAATATTGCTGCTATGACGGCGCTTGTTCCTCTGACTGGTATTCCCTTACCTTTCATCTCATACGGCGGCTCTTCTCTTATTTTCCTCATGGCCGGCATGGGCCTTCTCATCAACATCGCCAGAAATTCTAGCTAGCTTCCACACCCGATGTGGAAGATATCGAAAATACTATGTGCAAACAATCCCACCTCTCGGGTGGGATTTTATTCCCCCTCCCAGGTAGTATGATAATATGTAGTTATGTGGGAGGCTAAAGTGGCAGAATTTATTCGTTGGACTGGAGAAATTAGCCCAGCTTATTTTGCAATCTTATGTAGTTTAACATCTGTGGCTTTATTGGGAATTGGAAGCGCAGCAGCGGTTGGATTAAAAGCGTTTTCAGATTCTTATGGCTCAATTTACTCAAAATCTAAATGGTAACTGGGTGGAAAGTTGAGAGGCAACACAACTGCTATATAATAGTATAAGTATGAAGACCCTGGTAGTTAGTACTACTCTCAATTTCTTTTTGGTTCTCTTGATATTGTACCCTCTATATTTTGCCCTGTTGACTGTAAGGAATTTTAGTTGGCAAGAATTGTTGCTTTCGATCACAATCATAATAAATGCCTTATTCTGTTTTACTATTCAAATTCTAATTCTTACTAATAAATTCACTAGAAATAAAATTAATTATAAGTGGTATTTGGTGTGCCAAGTTTTGGCACCTTATTTATTATTCGCTGGATATTTCTTTGTTGAGACTTGGTTGTTTCCAATTGGATTAATAATAACGTTATCTGTTATCTGGATTTTAATGTTCAGGGTGAATATTATTTTTACAATAATCGCGACAGTTGTTTTCACTTTAGGCGCTGGTTTGATGTTTTTTGCTGGATTTGAAGAAGGATATTGTGTAAAAATTGGAAGTAGATATGGTAATGAAATGAAATATGATCTAAAGGATTATGAAATAAGATTTTTGGGTTCTGGAGCAGAAGTAATAAGTATGAGTTTGAGAAAACATTTGGAATGTCATCAGACCTTCAGGTGGGGAAAAGCTATAATGGATAATTACTTTAAATTATGAAAACGATTGTCTTTACTGGAGGACACCATACTGGGGCTTTGGAAGTGGCGAAGAGATTGAAAGAGAGGGGATGGAAAATCGTCTGGTTTGGACATAAGCATAGTATGTGGAATGATACATCGCATTCTTCAGAATACAAAGAAGTGACAGAGGCGGGAATAGAATTTCATGATTTGTTGGCAGGCAAATTTCATCATACTTATAATCCCCTAAAACTAATTCGTATTCCTTGGGGATTTATCCAAGCTCTGTGCCTGTTACTGATACTGAAACCTCATGGAATTGTGTCGTTTGGCGGATATTTAGCTGTACCCACCGTAATAATGGGTTGGATCATGGGAATTCCCAGTATTACTCATGAACAAACTATCACCCAAGGTTGGGCAAATAAATTAATATCCAGATTTGTAAAAAAAGTGGCTTTAACTTGGCCAGGAAATAAAGGTGTTGTAGTAGGTTTACCTTTACGAAAAGAAATATTAGATGCTAAAAAAAGAGATTTAAATAAACCTCTACTATTTGTAACGGGTGGAAAGCAAGGGGCAGTAACTATAAATAGAGTTATTTTTGAAGCTTTGCCAAAACTTTTGGAAAAGTTTGATGTTTTGCATCAAGTAGGCAACAATACCGAGTATGGCGATTGGCAAACAGCACAAAAAATAAAATTAAAAGGTTATAAATGTGTGGATTTTTTGAACGCACGGGATCAAGCACAAGCGCTGGTTGATGCCGAGGTTGTAGTGGGGAGATCAGGCGCTCATATAATTTATGAATTAGGTTTTTTGGCCAAAAAATGTGTCTTGATTCCTATTCCTTGGGTTTCGCACAATGAGCAATATCTGAATGCAAAATTATTAGAAGAAACTGGCAACGCCATAATATTAGCCCAAGACAAGCTCAATTCTTCCTCATTTGAAACCGCGATAGCCCAGGCGCAACTACTCAATCCACAAAAGATGGCTTTGGTTACTGACTCAAGTGAGAGAATGGTCAAGCTTATAGAAACCGAATTTGGAGCATGAAAAAAATAATCATCACAAGTATATTTGTCATACTGATTGTTTCGTTTGTGATTGGAAAATTGTTGACAATGCCTACCAAAAAGGTGCAAAAAGAAGTAGTTATATCGAAACCCGCAGAAATTTATTTGACAAAATTGTCAGCTCTCGCACCCGTCCTGCCAAATTCGGATTTGCAAAAAGGTGTGCTTACTGCTACTCTATCATCAGGTCTCACCATTATCTTGGATATAGAGAACCCAAAAGAAAATTGGGAGACTACTTTACAATCGATTTTAAATCGAAGTAAAATAACAGGTGAATCGCCAAAAATTATAGATATGAGATTTAAATCACCAATCATCACTTATGGCCAAAAATAAATTGATAGCAGCAATCGACGTCGGAAGCTCCAAAATAGTGACGCTCTTGGGTCAGCTTCGAGAGGATAGTCCTGATAAAGTTCATGTGGTAGGAGTATCTTCCGTACCATCGAGAGGAATCCGAAAGGGACAAGTCGTAAACATCGATGAAGCGGTAACCACTATTACCAGCTCAGTAGAAGCAGCCGAACGAATGGCAGGATTCAATCTGACTAAAGCCTATATTTCCGTCGATGGCGCGCATATTTCATCTCAAAATAGCCAGGGGGTGGTAGCAGTCAGTGAACCACACGGGGAAATAAATTCGGAGGATGTCAGAAGGGTATTGGACGCTGCCAGGGCGATTTCTCTACCGGCAGCCATTGAAATATTGCATGTCATCCCCAGAACTTTTACAGTCGACGGCCAAGAAGGTATAAAAGATCCGATCGGTATGACCGGTGTCAGATTGGAAGCTGGAACTCATATTGTCACCGGATCAACGACAGCTATCAAAAATCTCCAAAAGTGTATCTCTGAGGTTGGCTGTGATATCAGTTCATTAGTATTTGCCGGGCTTGCATCCAGCGAAGCGGTACTTACCGATACAGAACGGGAACTGGGTGTAGTATTGGTAGATATAGGCTCTGGTACTACCGATATTGCAGTATTCCTAGAAGGATCGCTGTCTTATTCGGCTGTCTTGCCGGTTGGTGCCAAAAATGTCACCAACGATTTGGCTATTGGACTTAGAATTTCATTAGAAAGTGCTGAAA
The DNA here is from genome assembly GCA_030681075.1 of Candidatus Amesbacteria bacterium. Lineage (GTDB taxonomy): Bacteria > Patescibacteriota > Microgenomatia > CAZETR01 > Amesbacteraceae > JACRNA01. The sequence continues at coordinate 10,995 of JAUXUE010000012.1, forward strand.
AAATAAAAGTCTATCTGGAAAAAATTAATCTAAAAGACAAGGATGAAGATGTGGATATATCATCTTTGGAATTACCAGAGGAGATTAAGGTTATCTCGTACAGAACTTTGGTTGAAGGCATTATCAGACCCCGTCTCAATGAAATATTTCAGGTAATCGGGGTCGAACTGAAAAAATCAAATTTGGCAGGTCTTACTCCGGCAGGCTTAGTCTTGTGTGGTGGAGGGGCTATGACGGTAGGTGCAGTCGAAAGTGCAAAGCGAATACTGTCGATCCCAGTTAGAGTCGGATACCCGACTGGCGTTACAGGACTAATTGACGAAATAGAAAGTCCAGCTTTTGCCTCAAGTGTAGGCTTACTTCGATTTGGAAGTAGGGATATGGAAAGTGGAAATAGTAGTGCTGGTTGGATGGACAAAATGCCCCTAAAAAGCAGTCTTGGAAAACTGGGGGATTTACTTAAGTCTTTACTACCGTAAACTTGGCTGATACAATCAGCACTATCTCCTGCCCAAAGATTAATTTATATTTATGGCATTAGTAAAACCAGATGTAGGCAGGCTCGCAAAAATAAAGGTGATTGGTGTGGGTGGCGGTGGTGGTAACGCTCTAAACTCGATGATTAATTCCCAGACAATAGGAGGGGTTGAGTTTATTGCCGTCAATACCGATGCCCAAGTCTTGCTGACAAATCTCGCCGCCACCAAGCTTCAGATTGGTGACAATCTGACACGTGGTCTAGGAGCCGGGGGTAATCCTGAGATTGGAGCACAAGCAGCAGAAGAGTCCCGCGAAAAGATAAAAGAATATTTGGTCGATTCGGATATGGTCTTTATTACAGCCGGCATGGGTGGAGGGACTGGTACCGGTGCTGCCCCGGTAATCGCTGAGATTGCCCGAGAACTTGGTGCCTTGACTGTAGCCATTGTCACCAAACCATTTGCCTTTGAAGGAGCCAGGCGTATGGTGAATGCCGAAGATGGGGTAGAAGCCCTCAAAGGTAAAGTCGACACTTTAATCGTCATTCCAAATCAAAGACTTTTGGATGTGGTAGACCGTAAGATGACGCTTCTGGAAGCTTTTAGAATTGCCGATTCAGTATTGACCCAAGGAGTACAGGGAATATCCGATATTATTACTCAGCCGGGTCTTATCAATGTCGATTTTGCCGATGTCAAAGCTATTATGAAAGATGCCGGATCGTCACTTATGGGTATTGGCAACGGTGTTGGTGACAATCGCGCCCAAATGGCAGCTAGGGCTGCGATTTCTTCTCCACTTTTAGAGGTCTCAATTGAGGGAGCGAAGGGAGTATTGTTTACAGTTACGGGCGGACCAGATATGACCATGGCCGAGGTAGATGAAGCAGCTAAAATTATAGCCGAAGCAGCAGATGCCGATGCCAACATAATTTTCGGAGCAGCGATTATGGATAAAATGGTCGATCAGATGAAGATCACTGTCATAGCCACCGGTTTTGATGAGACTCGAGCCAGACTTTCAAATTTAGTCAGTCGCAATCGTCCCCAAAATCAGATGACGGGGTTGGTTAGTGAAAAAAGACCCATAGTTGAAAAAGTCGAACACAAAGATGCTGATGTTCCAGAAGATCAGGATACCGTGGATTTAAATCCCTCAGACACTTCACCATCTCACGATTCCTGGGACATTCCCGCTTTCTTGAGACAAAAGAGATAAATCTGCTAGAATAGAGAAATGTTTAAGGCGGTAGGTACACAAGTAAGTTTTCCTGAATTGGAAGAAAAAATCTTACAATTTTGGAAAGAGAATAAAATTTTTGAAAAATCGATCGAAAATAGACCATCCAATAAGACATGGACATTTTTAGATGGACCTCCATTTGTGACTGGAATGCCTCATTATGGGACTCTCCTATCCAGTATCCCCAAAGATCTATATGGAAGATATTGGACCATGAAGGGTTATAGGGTTCGGAGGGTCTGGGGTTGGGATGGTCATGGTCTCCCAATCGAGAATAAGGTTGAAAATAAGCTCAAAATTGTCAGAAAAAAAGATATTGAAGACAAGGTTGGAGTCAAAAAATTTATTGAGGAATGTTTTTCTTTCGTTCAGACAATGTCGAGTGAATGGGAGTGGTATATAGATCATATAGCCAGATGGGCTGATTTTAAAAACGCATATAAGACTTGGGACAAGCCATACATGGAATCAGTAATGTGGGTATTTAAACAGATGTTTGAAAAGAAGTTGATATATAAAGGTCTCAGAGTTTCTCTTTATTGTCCTCATTGTTCAACACCTATTGCCAATTTTGAAGTTTCGATGGATCCAGATAATTATCAAGAAGTTACAGAGCCTTCAAACGTTTATAAATATAAAATGAGTGACGAAGAAGACACTTACATCTTAGCCTGGTCGACAACTCCTTGGAACAAATTAGTGACTCCCGCACTAGCGGTGAACCCCAATCTTGATTATGTCAAAGTCAGGCAGGGACTGGAGAGCTATATATTAGCAAAGACTACTTTAAAAATACTTAAATCAGAAAAATACACAATCGTATCAGAATTTAAGGGCTCTGAGTTGGTGGGAAAAAGCTTTGTTCCTCATTATGATTTTTATAAAATCGAACCAGATAAACGTGGGTTTGTAATTATCCCTGGAGACTTTGTGACTGCAGAAGATGGAACTGGAGTTGTAACTATAGCTGCTTATGGAGAAGATGACTTGATGGCAATGCAAAAAGAAAATATCCAGATTGTTCTTCATCTGGATGATGAAGGAAAATTAAAATCTTTTGTGCCGAGATGGGCGGGAAGAAATTATATGGAAATAAATTCAGAAATTAACGAAGATTTGAAATCTAGAGGATTGATGTATAGGGAAGATATGCATACACATACTGTCCCGACCTGTTGGCGTTGTCACACCAGGTTACTTTATGCTCCCCAAGATGCTTGGTATGTGGATGTTCAGAAATTAAAACCGCTTATGAAAAAAACTAATAATGAGGTAAATTGGTATCCTGATCATTTTAAACTGGGTAGATTTCTCAAAAGTATGCAAATGGCACCCGATTGGTGTATATCCAGAAGTCGCTATTGGGGATCTCCTGTACCAGTCTGGGAATGTGAGTGTGGAGAACGTTATGTACCCGAATCTATTTCCGATTTAGAAAAAATGAGCGGACAAAAAGTAATTGAGCTTCATAAACCAGAAATTGATGAAATATATGTAAATTGTAAA
>JAUXUE010000015.1 GCA_030681075.1 Candidatus Amesbacteria bacterium
ACAGACGTCTATCATGGCAGGGACAGGATTTATCATCATGGGGAGTATTTTGAAATGTTTTTTCAATATCTCCAAAGTCACGATAGAGTCTTTACCGCCCCCAATTGGGATAAGTACCTCTCCCCTTGACTTCCCCTCTCCTAATTTAGGAGAGGGGGTAGGGGGTGAGGTATTTGTTGTTTTTATGACTATAAAATCTTTATCTGTAAAATCAATTTGATTCTTGTAATAATATTCCCCCATGCCACGGATAAATAATTTGTGCCAGAAGGCAATTTGCTCAGAAGTTAAAAAACCTGCTTGAATTTCTACAACAGGGGAACAAGTAGCTTTCCAGTAGGAAAACATTTCTGAGAGGCCAATGTTGAATATCAAAACATCATCACATTCAAAGTTTTCCAGATTTAAAAATTCCAGAGTGTGGGTAAAGGCAAGATCGGGAGGCGTTTGATACTCAAATTTCAAGACCAATTTGTCATCAATTGTCTCTTTCGAAAAGCTCTTATATACAAACTTTGGATATTTTTGTCTTATTAATATCTCTCTTGCTAATTTATCAGAGTTACCCGAGCCCATGACCAATATTATTGATTGAGGTTGGACGTTGGAAGTTAGATATTGGACTATATTTGGAAACTCGGGGATATAGAGAGCGTTGGGGATAGTTTTGGCAATATCAGCTCCACTAAAATCTCCTGGATCAGCTTCACGGCTTGCAAAGATTTTGGAAATTATGACATGATCCGCGTCTTTGAGCGCAGGAGCTAGATCAGGGAGAACTGCACGCAAGCGAGAAAAAGTATGAGGTTCAATGACAACCCAAATAGGTTTTCCTGAGTACTTTTCTCTGAGCGCTTTTATATTGTTTGAGAAGGCTGTGGGATGATTGGCATAATCATCAACCACCGTAATGTCATTTACGGTCCCGAGTTCTTGGAGACGGCGATCTATTCCTTGGAAGTTTTCTAATGTTTTTACATAATCTGACTTAAGTAACCCAAGTAACCCAGCGAGCTTTATCACTCCCATTGCATTGCTCTTATTGTGATCGCCTAGAACCTTGAGTATCAAATCTTTTGGAAATTCAGATATTGAATAGGGAATTGAATTCTTTGGTAGTTTTAGTTTGCGAATCAGAGGAGAGTCGGTATTGTAAATTAGAGTTCCTCCGGGCTTGATTTGATCAATAAATTTTTGAATAATATTGAGCATGTTTTTGGTTGTGCCAAAATACTCTGGATGATCCAATTCAATATTGTTGAGAATCACAATATTTGGATGATAATGCAAGAAATTGCTATAAAATTCATCAGCTTCAGTTACAAAATACTTACTTTTACCGATTCTGTGGCCATTGTTGGCTCCAAATTCAACAGTTGGATCCAATCCAGACTGTTCTAATAGTTTTCCAACCATTGCGGTTGTCGTTGATTTTCCATGAGTTCCGGCAACACAAATTACAAATTTATCTTTGTGTAAATAATTTCCCATGAATTCTTGCCAAGTCATGAGAATATTTTTCTGACGGGCTAGCTCAACCTCGGGATGATTGTTATTTTGAAAAAAAATAGCAGGACTGACACATAATATATCGACATTTTGTAAATGATCTGGGCTGTGACCGCCAGTTTTCAAGTCACAGCCAGATATTTTATATCCATAAGCTTTGGCAATTGCTGCAGCAGAAGCCATACCCGACCCCCCAATTCCCATAAAATGAACGCGGATCATGATATGATTATACCTAATCTATGCAACTCTATTTAGGAGTCCTGATATTTTCGTTTATTGTCACAGCTCTTCTGATTGTGCCTTTTATTGATTTTCTTTACCGCATGAAATTGGTCAGAAAAGAAGAAAAGAAAGAAGTCAGAAAGCTGGCTACCCCAGAGCTGGCAATTATTCGAGCCAAGCACGATTTGAAGGCAGGGACACCCACAGGACTTGGAATTTTGTTGGTTTTGGTTATTGCGGGATTATTTATTATTTTGTTTCCTACATTATTATTACCCAAAGTTGGAGCAAGCCTAGTCTCAAACTTTCCTATGACCAGAGAATTGGTAGTTATTTTTGTGACCTTTGTAGGTTTTGCTTTGTTGGGCACGTATGATGACATTATGAAAGTCTTTGGTTTTGCCAAAAACGGCTTTTTTGGCCTACGGCGTTGGCACAAATTTGCCATTCAATGGGCTATTGCTTTAATTTGCGGTGGAATGCTTTATTGGGGCTTGAATATTCATTTTATATATTTGCCATTCATTGGGATTTGGGATTTGGGCATTGGGTATTTATTTTTAGCCGCTTTCTTAATAGTGACTTTTGCCAACGCATTTGATATTACTTCTGGTCTTGATGGTTTAGGCGAGGGACTACTCATGATTTGTCTCTCTGCTTTTTGGGTGATTTCCATGTCTCAGCTCGATCAGGTCTTATCACTATTTATTGCGATTTGGATAGGGTCACTCTTGGCTGGAATTTATTTTACTATTTATCCAGCCCGGGCATTTCTTGGCAATGCCTCTGGCATGGCTTTTGGGGCTACCTTGGCCATTGTGGGACTGTTGTCTGGCAAGTTTGTGCCTATGTTGATAGTGGGTGGTGTATTTCTTCTCGACGGGGGATCAAGTCTGTTGCAAATATTATCCAAAAATATTTTTAAAAGGCGGATTTTTCCCATAGCCCCTCTTCATCATTGGCTGGAGCTTGTAGGCTGGGAAGAGCCCAAAATTGTCGCCCGCGCTTGGCTGACAGGCTTAGTCTTAGCTATTTTTGGCGTATGGTTAGCACTATTATAAGAAACATCAAAAATTTATATCATCTTGTTACCGGCTGGTTTTATGTCACCTATTATGGTTTTCCTGCAAGGAAGTTGAGAATAATAGGAGTCACTGGTACCGACGGTAAGACTACAACCAGTCATCTGATTTATGAAACACTAAAAGCTGCTGGTAAAAAGGTAGCGTTAATTTCGACAGTTTCTGACACCGGCTTTCATGTGACTAATCCCGACGCTAGACAATTACAAAAAATGATTCGGGAGATTGTCGATGGGGGATTTGAGTTTTTGGTTTTGGAAGTAACCTCTCATGGTCTGGATCAAAATAGATTGGTCGGAATTGGCATAGAAATAGCGGTGATCACAAATATTACTCATGAACACCTGGACTATCACCAAAATATGGCCAATTATAGGCAGGCTAAGGCCAAAATCATGAAGGGCGCAAGGGTGGTGGTTCTCAACCGCGATGATCCATCATTTGAATGGCTTAGCAGAAGAGTCGATCGAGTGACAAAAATCGTTCCGTTTACAAAATGGCCCGATAGTAGGCGTAGTTTGGCACTAGCTGGAGACTACAATAGGTATAATATAGCCGCAGCTGCGGCTGTGGTAAAGGAGCTAGGAGTTAGTATTCAGGAGCTAGAAGTGATAAAAAACTTCAGCGGCGTGCCAGGAAGGATGGAGGAGATCAAACTGGGTCAACCCTTCCGCGCCATCGTTGATTTTGCTCATACACCCAATGCACTTGAGCAAGTATTGTCTACACTACGAAAAGGCACAGGAAAAGTAATATTAGTGTTTGGGTGCGCGGGACTAAGGGATCATAGCAAGAGACCTTTGATGGGAGCAATTGCTGTCAAATATGCAGATAAAATAATTATTACCGCCGAAGATCCGAGAACAGAAAAATTAGATGATATTTATAGAGATATCGCAGCTGTGGGAAGCCTTCGCGTTGATGATCGCTTCTCTGCAATTCAAAAAGCAGTAACACTTGCCAGAAAAGGGGATATAGTAGTGATTA
>JAUXUE010000038.1 GCA_030681075.1 Candidatus Amesbacteria bacterium
GATAAAAATAGTGGGATATAACGACTTACCATGGTAGGTCGCTTTCGGTCTCTCGAGGGCGGAATGCAAGAGGGCAAAATCTCTAATCGATGCAGAAGTTCCTGCTCTACCAATAATCATTTGATGGATATTGTAAGCTTCCTCAATGTCAACGCTCTGCCAGTTCATCTAATATTTCGGCATTTTCAGCCACAAATGATGTTAACCACTTTTGAAATTCTTGATCAGAACTTCTTCGTGAAACTTTGGTTGAAGCCTTTTTAATTACTATTGTTTCATCATCAATTTTGTCAACAAATACCTTCTGGCCAGTAGATAAATTTAAGTCAGAGAGAAATTGAGGAGGGATAGCAACGACATTGCTATTTCCCGCTTGAAAAACAGATTGCGTATACATGTTATTACTATGTTATAACATAGAAAACAATATGTCAAGAGAGTATTAACAAATTCCAAATTCCAATCAATGCCCCAATTAGCATTTCTACTTTCCAATATCCAATCTTCTTTTTTTTATGAATTGAAAAAGCAATTACTCCCACTAATATAGTCATCAATAAATCAATAAGTAATACCACATATTTTTGAATTGAGAGTGTTATATATATGGTAATTAATATAGCAACCAGACAAGACACAATTTGAGGAAGTATGTGTTCTTTTTTATGACTGGATATAGGCAGTGTCACCAAGCTAATAACCAAAATAAACAAACAAAATATTATAATTGGATAATTTAGTAGATTATTGAAAGTAACTAATATAAAAATATACTGACTTATTTCCCATAGACCCAGAAATAGAGTATATAGGGTTTTTGATGATTTAAAATTATTTAGGTCTGAGATTGCTCCAAACTTCATATCAAATCTTTTTTCAGACTTGATTAACCACAGGACTGGACCAAAGAGAACTAATATTGGAAGTATGGCAAGAATTATATAAATCATTTTATTTCTTTAAACTACTTCCATCGCGCTTGAAGAACCGGCGGAGTTCGGCAGTGGCATCACCTATATTTTTCCCAGCATCCAAAAAGCCATTGACCCTTCTGATAATCTGGCGCAATTCCACCAAGACGTGTACTGCCTGAACTGCCACCAAGACAATAAGAATTGTTAGCGTGATTATAATAATTACTAATAATAACTGAATTGGATTATTCATTATAGACAGTCAAAGTTTGCGACCTTGTCTTACCATACTTTGACGCAGCCACTATTGTAACAGTCGTACTTTCACCTGTCAGGGGTACTCTGAATCTGAAAGTTCCACCTTTGTCGAGAGCTACCAGCTGATTGTTGACAGACAATATCGCTTCAGGGTCTGTGGCTCCCACTATTTCCACAGTGTCTTGGTCGGTTTTGTATTTATCGATCGGTCGCATTATAGTCAATGTCGGCGCCCCTACCATTATCCGATATTGATAGGTGAGATAGGAAGTAAACAAGGTAAGCAGACAAACCACAATCATTATGGTCGTAGTTTTTGGCGTCCAAAAACTAAATTCCTCCAGGGGATTTTCAAAGCCACGGGGTACTATCTTACCGTCGGTATTTTCCACAAAATCGCGTCTAAATATTGCCAATATCTGATCGACATTAATATTCAAAAACTGAGCATAATTTTTGATAAAACCGCGAGCCACGGGATTACTTGGTAATTGAGAATAATCATCTGCCTCGAGAGCCACTAGGTACTGACTTCGGATCTTGGTAATCCGCGCCACATCAGCAATATCTAGTTTTTTGGCTACTCTACTTGCCTGCAAGAGCTGTCCTATACTCTTCATTTCAAAAATTCATCAGCATTCTTAATCAAAATATCCCGAGGCTTAGCCCCATCTCCATGCCCCACTACTCCCGCTTGTTCCAATTCATCTAGTAGTCTAGCTGCTCTGGCATAACCAATACTTAGTTTTCTCTGAAGTAAGCTTGCTGAAGCTTTGTCGTTTTGAACTACTATCTGGACCGCTTGATCAAACAAATCATCCTGAGGACCACCATTGTCAGAATTTATAATCATTCCTCCCCGCCCGTTTTTACGACCTACAGCCATGGTCGTCACTTCTTCAGTATAATGCGGAGCCACACCTTCTTTGCGGATGAAATCCAGAAGGCTATTTATTTCTTTATCGGAGACAAAGGCTCCCTGAATACGTGAGGGTTTGGCTTGATCGGGAGGAACAAAAAGCATGTCACCACGGCCCAATAATTTTTCAGCCCCCGGTTGATCCAATATCACTCTCGAATCTATCATCGATGAAACTGCAAAGGCAATCCGTGTGGGAATATTGGCTTTTATAAGACCCGTAATAATATCGACCGATGGTCTTTGGGTCGCCAACACCAAATGAATTCCTGTGGCCCGGGCCATTTGAGCAAGCCTGGTTATTGCATCTTCTACTTCGACCGGAGCAAAGAGCATAATATCGGCCAGTTCGTCTATCAATAATACAATATACGGAAGTGCCTGAAAACCGGACGATTCATTGTAAGCATCGATATTGCGGACACCGATTTCAGCAAATATTTTGTAGCGCCTATCCATTTCCACTGTCAACCATTTGAGAGCTGATAGGACTTTTTCCGGCTCGACAATAACCGGTGACAACAGATGGGGAATGCCATTGTATCCCGTCAATTCCACTCGCTTGGGATCAACCATAATCAAATTTAATTCGGCAGGACTAGTTCTAAAAAGAAGAGAGGCAATAAAGGCATTGATACAGACAGATTTTCCAGACCCGGTCGATCCGGCAATCAAGACATGTGGCATCTTGGCAATATCGGCAATAATGGGCTTTCCGGATACATCAAGGCCAAGGGCTACTGCCAGCTTACTCTTGTGATTTCTCATCTGCTCGGACTCCAACATTCTTCGCAGTCCCACAAACTCAGGAGACCTGTTCGGTAATTCGATACCAACAAGTGATCTTCCTGGAATTGGGGCTTCTATTCTGATTTGACCAGTGGGCGCGGCCAATGCCAGGGCAAGATCGTTGGAAAGTGCTGAAATCTTTGAAAGCTTGGTACCAATAGCTACTTCGATAGCATATTGAGTGACAGCCGGACCCAGATTTACTTCCACGACTTTGGCCGAAATCCCAAAGGCTTCGAGGGTACTTTCAATTATTCCGGCATTGGCTTTGGGATCACCGCGGTCAACTTTGCCCAAGATTGATTCTGACAACATACTTATGGGAGGGTATTTCCAAGGAGTATCAGAGGCTGTCGCTGGGGGGTTGATAGTCATTTGCAATGGGGTTTTCTTGACTTCCTTGTCTTTGGAGTCATTGATAATTGGATTTGGTTTGGAATAATTTGATTGTGACATACCGCCAATTTTCATGACCGAATTATTGGTCGGTAATTGCCCTTTCAACTTATTTTTTCCTGACATTGATTTTAGATTGCGAATTATACTTAAAAAACCTTCAACCAAATCTTCAAAGGGAATATTAAACATGACAACGATTCCAAAGACTAATCCCAATCCCAAAAACAACCCAGCTCCGGCAGATGATACTAGTGTCGCCAATCCATTCCAGAGTTGGTTTCCCCATTCGCCGGAATGTGACAAACCTGTCAAAGTGCCCAAGACCATGAGACTACCGACAAACACATTTGCCTGAGCAAGCGAAGTCTTGAT
>JAUXUE010000054.1 GCA_030681075.1 Candidatus Amesbacteria bacterium
ATAAATGTCGTAATAAATAATCCGTGTGACACAATAATGTAATTTCTGTTCTGATGAAAATTGAGGAGTTCTTTTTTAAATGCAATGGCTCTGTTTATAACATCACGCAGACTTTCACCTTCTCCTCTAAACTTCCACTCAAAATTAATTCCTTTATCTCGTACCGCTTGCTCGTATTCTTTTACCAATTCTCCCTGAATTGGTTGATTAACCAATATACTATTGGAGATATATTCGTGGATCATCGGATGCTCTGACAGAGAAAGTCCTGTTTTTTTGGCTATTTTTTCGGCTGTCTGTGAAGCCCGTACCCAGCTACTGGTAATTACTTGGTCAAATTTCAAATTTGATTTCTTTAGTCGATTAGCTATTTTTAGAGCCTGCTTCTGACCAGTCTTGCCAAGCTTTGAATCAGGTCCCTGTCTCTTGCCAACATCATAATTTTCAGTTTTTCCATGACGAATAAATACTAGGTTCATAAATCTATTATAATGTATAGATATGACTTTATATTACATTACAGGGAATGACTCAAAGTTTGAAACTGCTAAGAGTTATATTGAAACCTAGGAGTATAGATAAATATGAAGTGGAAAATGCATTTACCAGAAAGACCTTTTAGAGCCATTATTGATGGAATCAAAAAAGTCGAAGGACGTGTACCAAGCAAAGAAGATGATAGATATGGAAAAATCAAAGGTGGAGACAAAATAGTTTTTGAATTAGAACCTGGCGATGAAAAAATTGAAGTTGATGTGAATTTTGTTCATCATTATCCAGATGTCAGATCGATGTTGGTTGCCGAAGGTGTCGAGAACGTATTATCTAGTCGTGGGAACTTAGAACAAGGAATCGAAAGTTATCATGCTATTTCTGGGTATAAAGAAAATGTGGTTAAATATGGAATATTTGCGATTGGTGTAAGCCCCAAATAATCATTTACACAATTGATTTTTTAGCTCGATAGCTCTAGAAATTATTCTATCTCCAATTTCTCCCCAATCAAAATATTTTTTATAATCCAAGGGATCGATTAATTTTATTTCAGTTACACTGCCTGCAGGATCGCTGATAAATTCGCCAATCGGCTCAACTAATGACATAAATCTAAGCTGGTAAAGAGTATTACCATCTGGATCGGTAACTTCTTGAACTCCAACAGGAAAAGATTGTAAGACTCTCATATTAGTTTCTTCTTGTACTTCCCGAGCCAAAGTCTGGTCAAAGTTTTCATTATTTTCAATATGCCCACCAACCAAGCCCCAGCCATGATTCATACCCTCACCATGGACTATTACTAATTGATCTTTGTAAAAACAAACTCCATAAACTTGCTGGCATTTGGAATAATCCAGTGAATCAAATGAATCCAGATCGTAATATTTGACCAAAATATCTTGCCCTTTATGTTTGAAGGTTGAATTTATTATCATGAGAATATATTTTAACAAGTATATTATAATAAATCTATGAAAAGGGTTGTTCAAAATAATGTCGTTATTTACCAAACTAAATCTGGAGCGATTGAGCTCAAGGGGGATTTCACGCACAACACGATATGGGCTGATTTACAACAAATATCTGTGCTCTTTAATACCGATAAATCTGGAATATCACGTCATATTCAGAATATTTACAAGACTAAAGAACTCGACATGGTCTCAACTGTTGCAAAAAATGCAACAGTTCAAACCGAGGGTAAACGTAATATCACTCGCGAAATAACCTACTACAATCTTGATCTTATCCTCTCAGTCGGTTACAGAGTAAATTCAAAGCAAGCAACTTTATTTCGCCAGTGGGCGACTAATGTACTACGAGAACATATAACAAAGGGGTATACTATTAATAAAAATTATATTGCGAAGAATTATCTAATGTTTCTAAAAGCGGTGGACGAAGTCAAAAGCTTACTACCTAGCGGAAATGTTGTAGATGCTGCTGGGGTTTTGGAACTTGTCAAAATGTTTGCATCCACTTGGTTATCGCTCGATGCATACGATAAAAGTAAACTCCCTATATCTGGGGTAACTAAAAAGCAGGTAATATTTTCAGCGAGGGAGTTAAAATCAGCACTTTCTCAATTGAAATCTGAAATAGATTCCGATATCTTTGGAGTTGAAAGAATATCCGGTGCAGTCGATGGAATTGTTGGAAACGTTTTTCAATCTTTTGCCAATCAGGATGTATATCCAAATATCGAAGAAAAAGCAGCACATCTCCTATATTTTATGGTCAAGGATCATCCTTATATGGACGGAAATAAACGCTCTGGGGCCTTTGCTTTTATTTGGTTTCTCAAAAAAGCTAAGATTTTAGATACCTCTCGAATCACACCAGAGGCATTGACCGCACTTACATTGTTAGTTGCCGAAAGCGAACCAAAAAATAAAGACAGGATAATAAGTATTATTTTGCAGTTACTTTCGAAATGACAAATAAGATATTCGCAGTTATAATATTAGTATTAATAGGTTTATTTGGATATTGGTTTATGAATTTAAATTACCAGCCTTCGCCAAAGGCTACGGCCGGCGCAGCAGAATTAAAAATTGAAGATACCTTAGTTGGTACTGGATCTGAAGTCAAATCTGGAGATACTGTAGTCATGCACTACACGGGAACATTGGTAGATGGTACCAAGTTTGATAGTTCTTTGGACCGCGGTCAACCATTTGAAACCCAAATAGGTGTAGGTCGCGTCATCAAGGGCTGGGACCAAGGAGTACCGGGTATGAAAGTTGGGGGCAAAAGAAAATTGTATATACCATCAGCTCTGGCTTATGGTGAACGCGGTGCTGGCGGCGTCATCGGTCCCAATGCCAATCTCATCTTCGAAGTCGAACTTCTCGGTATCAAATAAAAGCTATAATACTCTCATGTTGGTAGATGAAATAAGGATTAAGATTACAGCTGGGCACGGGGGAGCTGGGAAGTACGCCCCGATCAAGGGGCTGAGGACTGCTCACATCGCTGGAGACGGCGGTCGTGGGGGCGATGTCTATGCCACTGCCACTTCGGATCTTTCTGCTCTCAATCAATATGTAGGCATCAGAGAAGTCAAAGCAGGAGATGGAGCTCGGGGTGGAGACAATGATGCCACGGGGAAGAGTGGCACCAATTTGTATTTAACCGTTCCAGTTGGCAGTTCTATAAATGATATTGAATTTGACACACTCGGAGTCGAAAAATTGATTTGCAAAGGGGGCTTGGGTGGAAAAGGGGGTAATTTCCGAGCCCAATCGGGATTACCGGGAGAATCTATTGACGCTCAGATTATTCTCAAGTTAATCGCCAAATATGGTTTTATTGGTCTGCCCAATGCCGGTAAAAGTAGTTTGTTAAACGCGTTGACCAATTCCAATGCTGTGGTCGGAGCTTACCCCTTTACCACTCTGGAACCAAATCTGGGTGTCCTCGATGGTCAGATTATTG
>JAUXUE010000056.1 GCA_030681075.1 Candidatus Amesbacteria bacterium
TAGGATGGAGATAATCTACCAGAAAACTAGCTGAAGCTGTAATTCTTGTTATATTTTTTGACCAATTCAAGCTGGAGCCTGTTAGACTCTTTAGCAGCTTCTTTGATTATTTTCTTTTTTTCACCTGATGGATAATCAAAAAAACTCTTGGCTTTTGTAGGCTTTTTACCTAGTAATTTAAGTAATATGTTCATAATAATAGACTTATTGCAATTTGATTTAACATAATCCTGAGCTTGTTTATCAATATTACTTAAAGCCATACGCCAATCTTATCAGAGATTCTACTAACAGTACTGGAAATGTTACAATTTTTGTATGAGAAAGAAAGTGGCGGTTGGAATAATAGGGCTGTTGTCACTGGTTAGCTGGCAAGCAAAGCTGCAGGAGAAGACGAGCTACACGGTGACTGAGGTTTATGATGGTGACACTTTTGTGACTGCCGAAAAGCAAAAAGTCAGGATAGCTGGCATTGAAGCACCTGAAATTGGATCGTGTGGATCAGAGGAGGCCAAAAAGATTCTGGAAGATATGGTCTTAAACAAAAAAGTTCAGTTGAAAGTAATTTATAAAGATCCATTTTTCAGGTTGGTAAGTATGGTCTATGTGGATGACAAATTTGTAAATTTGGAAATGCTTAAGAGTGGCTGGGCTTACTCCCACAATATTTCCAAGGAATCAGCAGCTGAGCTGTTGGCGGCCAGTCAAGAGTCCAGTAAAAACAAAATAGGTATATTTAGTAGTCAATGTTCCCAAGAGGTAAATCCAAAAAATCCAAAATGTAATATCAAGGGCAATAAAAGAATGGATACCAAGGATGCAATTTATCATTACCCAGGTTGTGGGCAATATAACAGGACAGTAGTTCAGCTGTACCTAGGTGATCAGTGGTTTTGTAGCAAGGCAGAAGCTGAGAAGGCGGGCTTTATCAAAGCCCAGTTTTGCCCCTAATCAGATTTTTCTTGAAATAATTTGTCCATGGCGAGGACTTCGGGATTGACGGTTAGAGACATTTCGTTTAGGCCAACTAGTTTCATCCCAGCCAAGGTCCGTACCCGCGAGAGAGCCACATAGCCCATGCCGGGAACAAATGATTTGGATAGGTCAATCTCGGCAGCATCCAGACTCATGCCTTGGCTTTTGTGAATGGTAATGGCCCAAGCCAGACGCAAGGGAATCTGGCAAATTTCAGCCAGTGACTTATGTTCTTCTTCTATTATCCACGAGGCAGGATTAGCTATAATTTCCAGCCCCGTCGTAGTCTCCACTATCGGATAATCATTGTCATCAAAGCCAATGACTTTTCCCAAAGTCCCATTGACATAGCCCTTGTCAAAATTGTTTTTGACAAACATGACGATTGCGCCAAACTTGATATTTAATGTTTCGGGAGCAAGACAACTTTTCCTCAAAAACTCAAGCAAATCCTTGTGACCGCGGCTTGTCATAGCATAAGAATGACATGGGTGATTGATCTTGGACAATTCCATTTCATTAATTGCATCCACATCAGTATTGTGGGTATAGAGTCTCGTTGGTTTGATCTTTCCCCTGACTTCCTGATTGTAACGCTCAAGCAAATAATTGACAGTATCATCATTTACACTGTCGGTGCGGATGTCAGACAGAACCCGCAAAAATGCCCGGTCAGACTGGCGGTATTGCTCCTCTAGATAGCAAATAGAGAGATCCATGTTATTCCAGATGTTGGATTTGTAAGCAAAGTCCCCGGCTTCCTCGCCACGGGTGACAGGAGGCAGCTGAAAGAAATCGCCACACATGACAATTTGCATTCCGCCAAAAGCTGTATCTTTTTCTTTGAAGGCTCGACAAACGCGGTCAATCATATCGAGCCTATGGGCATGAAGCATGGATATTTCGTCTATGATCAAGATATTTGCTTTATGAAATCTGGTCTTGAGATATTTTTTACCCAAAATCGCGTCTAGATCTTTATCAGTTAAAAAATCCTTAATACCAATCCCCGTCCAAGAATGAATGGTCATGCCAGACAGATGCGTGGCAGCAATCCCGGTCGAAGCAGTAATTCCCACGGCAACATTTTTGGCTTTGAGATACTCGATAAATTTACCCAGGACATAGGTCTTGCCAGAGCCTGCAGCCCCAGTCAAAAATACATTATTTCCTTTTTTCAATATCTTCAGGGCTTGGTCTTGAGTCATGATATTGCAAAGAATTTGTGAGTCAATGCTGAGTCAATCTTATAATCAATGCTTGTGGCATAAATATCTGTGATTTTTTGGTAAAATCTGCGTTCACTGCTGCGAATATCCCTAACTCGTTGTAACAATTCCTGAAAATAACGAGCACGACCACCAGCCTCTTTGAGCCGTTCATCGTCCATGGTAAAGCCCTTGATTAAATACTCGCGTAATCTTTCTGTCGCCCATTTGCGAAATTGCATTCCCCTTTCAGATCGTACACGGTAGCCTACTGCCAAAATAGTATCAAGATTATAATGCTTAGTATCATAACTTTTACCATCTTTGGCAGTTATTAGGAAATTCCTAATAACTGACTTTTCAATTAACTCATCGCTTTCAAAAATATTTTTTAGATGTTCGTTTACCGTTGGGACACTAACCTCAAAGAGTTCCGCAATAAGTTTCTGCGTTAACCAGACGTTTTCATCCTCGATTCTGACATTTATCTTTTGCTCATCACCGATGATCTGGTAAATTACAATCTGAGGTTTTGGACTTGAGTTTTTCATATCTCTACTATATAACCAAACAATTACCGAAGTCAAGAGCAATTAGCCAGTGGTTCCGAAGCCGCCGCGGCTAGTAGAATTCATACTGTCCACTTCTTTCCAATCCCCTCTTTCAATTTTAACAAAGACTCCTTGGGCTACACGCTCCCCTCTTTCAATAGTCACATCATAATCAGAAACATTGTAAAACTGAACCAATAATTCGTCATTATCACCACAATAATCTTGGTCAATGATACCGGCGGTAATAAGTAATCCCTTCTTCATGGCAGTGCTTGAGCGGTCCTTAATATAAAGCATGTAGCCTTCTGGAATTTTGACTACTATATTACTCGGAATTCTCCCTACTTCATGTGATTTTATGACTGTAGTCTCTCTGACTACCAGATCAAATGCTACTGCTCCACCAGTCTTGTATTCCGGTAATGGTAGTGTCTTATCTACTCTTTTGATTTTTACTCTCATTACATATATGATAATACCATGAGTAAGATTAGATTGGTGTATTTGTACTTGTTTGCAGCAGTGGGGTTGGTGACAGTGATAATTGGAACTGTAAGGATGGTGGATCTGGGACTCAAGGTCTTTGTCTTTCAAAACGCCGATAAATATGAAATATACCCAAGTAAACTTCCTGATGGCCAGCCAGAATTGACAGCCATGGAAATGCAAAGTAGGCAGGACCGCGAGACCAGACGCAACCGTGAGCGCGATCTGGTAGCTGCCTTGTCAATGCTCGTCGTCGGCCTCCCTGTCTATTTGTATCATTGGAAAACAATTCAACAT
>JAUXUE010000059.1 GCA_030681075.1 Candidatus Amesbacteria bacterium
AAAGACAAATGTAAATATAGATCGCAAGAAATTATTACTTCGCTTAAATGATTTGCAATATAGCCGCAATGATATGGCCTTTATCCGAGGAACATATCGTGTTAGAGGGGATTTGTTGGATATTTATCCCGCCTATCAGGATACAGGATACAGGATACAAGCCTCTGGAGACGAAATCACAAAAATTTCTAGTATAAATCCGATCACAGGTGAAGTCATTTCAGAAACCAAAAAAATAATAATCTATGCCGCCAAGCATTTTCAGGCTGATAAAGAGAGTTTTAAGAGTGCATTTGTCCAGATTGAATCAGATTTAAAGATGCAGGTAGATTTATTAAAATCTCAAAATAAGGTATTAGAGGCGCACAGAATTCAGCAAAGAGTGACATATGATCTGGAAATGATACAGGAACTTGGTTACGTCAATGGAATTGAAAATTATTCCCGTTATTTTGATGGAAGAAAGCCCGGCGATGCGCCTTATTCTCTACTCGACTACTTTCCGTCTGACTATTTGACAATTATTGACGAATCGCATATATCTGTTCCTCAAATCCGAGGTATGTACAATGGAGACAGGTCTAGAAAGCAGACTTTGATAGATTATGGATTTAGATTACCGTCAGCTCTGGATAATAGACCTTTGAAATTTGATGAGTTTATGAGACGAGTTGGACAGACTGTCTACGTTTCAGCGACCCCCAATGAATGGGAAATTTCTCTTTCCGAAAACAAGATAGTAGAACAATTGGTTAGACCGACTGGCCTTATTGATCCCTTGGTTGAAATTCATCCGACTACTGGGCAAATCCAAAATTTGATAGACAAAATTATTGAGAGGACTTCAAAACACCAAAGAGTTCTCGTTACTACAATGACCAAGCGAATGGCCGAAGACTTGGCAAACTATTTGGATGAGCAAAAAATTAAAGTCCATTATTTACATTCTGATTTGGATACATTGGAACGCTTAGATATTTTGGATGATTTACGGGCGGGTAAATATGATGTCATAGTAGGAATAAATTTACTCCGTGAAGGCCTGGATTTACCGGAGGTCTCTATGGTGGCTATATTGGATGCTGACAAAGAGGGATTTTTGAGATCAAGAACTAGCTTAATTCAGACTATGGGCAGGGCTGCCCGGCATGTCGAAGGAACGGTAGTCATGTATGCAGACAAGATCACCGATTCTATGAAAAATGCGATTGATGAAGTGACCAGAAGACGCAATATCCAGCTCGTTTACAATCAAAAAAATAATATTACTCCACAATCGATAACCAAAGCTATCAGGGAAAGAATTGTCACAAAAGAGGAAAAAAATATTATAGATGCTTCCGACGTCGACATGTCAAAGGTTAATCAGTTAGTCCCAGAGGATCGCATGAAACTCATTAGACTCATGACTCGTCAGATGAATGCAGCAGCCAAGTCCCTCGAATTCGAGCTGGCAGCGAAAATTAGGGATAGAATTAAGGAGATTATATTAACCTAACGAAGGAGTAATGCAACTGGAATAATATCCTGAAAACCCGTTGCCTCAATTAATGATCTAACATATTCATCTGGATCAGGATAGACATTATTTGCGTCACTTTCAATTCTCATATAAGTTGTTACACCATTTTGGCCTCCTCCTCCAGAACTCGAAGTTGCGCGATAAAGTATCTTATTTTTATCGCAATATATTCCAGGAGCTTGACCCCTTATACGATTAACTTCTAATTGTATATTTCTATACATTTCCATCATATTGTCAGATTCTCCTACAACCGTTCTATTAATTGTCGCCATTAAATCACCAATTGTATTGGGTTTTGCCTTGGTTGGTATAAGAAGACTTGAAGATCTTTCATCTTGAAGCTCTACGAGTGCATACACAATGCCAGAAGCTCGTGTTACCACTTTAGCAAAATGCCCTTTTTCCAATAAGTCGTGGCTCCATGAATCTGTATCAATGAATCTCATGATGGCACAATACACCTATATTTATTTATTGTCAACACTTCCGCTTGAACAAAACCCGAATTGTTCGATAAAATGAATGTTGTGATTGAATCCCTCGAATTCGAGCTGGCTGCAAAAATTAGGGATAGAATTAAAGAAATACAACGATAACTTGACAATTTCATATTTTAGACTTAGACTAACGATGATGGCTAGATGCTGTGAAGTACATTCAGAAGTTACAGAGAGTGGCTATGGTACTTGGACAGTTGGCAATCTTAAGGTAAAAGTAATACAGAGAATTTCTGTAAAAGATTTGCCGGCTCAGTGTGCGATAGATAGTGCCATAGCTAGAGTAAAAAGTCAGTCTTTAACTGGAGGCATATCTCCATGTAAGTGTGGGCTCCAAATCTCCTGGGATCCCATTATCATTCCAGTTGATGAAGTAAAATAATATTCAAATTGAACAGAATCCTCAGTTTATTATTAATCAACCACTTGAACAAAACCCGAAACGTGATATACAATAAAGATTCAGGTTAATTGGGGTGAGTTATGTATGAATGACAAGATAATTATCAAAGGAGCCAGGGAGCATAATCTAAAAAATGTGGATCTGGAGATACCAAAAAACAAGTTGGTTGTGTTTACGGGATTATCTGGAAGTGGCAAGTCTTCCATGGCCTTTGACACAATTTATGCCGAAGGGCAAAGAAGATATGTCGAGAGTTTGTCGAGTTATGCCAGGCAATTTTTGGGAATTATGGATAAGCCTGATGTCGATCAGATTGTCGGATTATCACCTGCGATATCTATATATCAAAAATCTACCAGCCACAACCCCAGATCGACTGTGGGAACGGTAACCGAAATTTATGATTACTTAAGACTCTTATTTGCTCGTATTGGTCATCCTCATTGTCCCCAATGTGGCCATGAGATAGCCCATTTATCACCACAGCAAATAGTTGAACTTATTCAGGAGTTAGCCAATCAGGCACTAGGCACTAGTAAATTAGTCAGAATATTAATTCTGGCACCAGTAATTAAAGACAGGAAAGGAGAATTTACAGATTTATTTAGTAATCTCAGACAAAAAGGCTATAGCAAGGTCAGATTGGACGGTAAAATAATTGGTCTAGGTGAAGATTTGTTTATTCTGAAAAACAACAAGCACAAAGTCGATGTGGTGATAGACAAGCTTATATTTGACAAAAAGACCGATATCAAATCGAGATTATTTGAAGCCGTCGAGGCAGCCCTTAAGCTATCGGACGGGTTGTGTATAGCTGGCATTGTTAAGGACAAAAGTTTTGATTTCCCAGACAAACCACTAGATATCGAAGACCATCTTTATTCTGAAAAATTTGCCTGTCCGGTTTGCAATCTTTCGCTTCCAGAGATAGAACCCAGATTATTTTCTTTCAATTCTCCCCATGGTGCTTGTCCTACTTGTACAGGTCTGGGAGTAAGACAAAAGATTGATCCTGAGGTTGTTCTCAATCCTAGGTTGACTATTTCTGAAGGAGGAATACTGCCTTATGCCAATACATTTGCTTATGATGGTTGGTTTGCCAAGAAAATATCCTCTCTGGGAATCCCCCTCAAAGTTCCTATTGGTGAATTGTCAAAAAAAGAAAGAGATTTAATATTGAATGGTGGCGAAGGATTCGAAGGTTTTATCGCAAACCTGGAAAGAAGGTACCGGGAAACTCAATCGGATTTTGTCAGAACTGAAATAGAAAAGTATATGCGAAAGGAAATTTGTCCAGTTTGCAAAGGTCAGAGACTTAAGCCAGAGGCCTTGGGAGTAACCATAAACAATAAAAATATAGTTGATGTGGCTCATAGCCCAATTTTAAATTGTATAGATCTCCTAAGTAACCTAAGCAACTTAAGTAACCGAGAAACTATTATCTCGAGGCCTATACTAAAGGAAATTGGCGATAGACTGGGATTTTTGACATCAGTTGGATTAGGTTATCTGACACTCAATAGATCAGCAAACACTTTGTCTGGGGGTGAAGCTCAGCGGATCAGGTTAGCTTCCCAGATAGGGTCCGGATTATCAGGAGTTTTGTATGTACTCGACGAACCGTCTATTGGATTACATCAACGGGATAATCAAAAGCTAATTGATACCTTGAAGAGACTTCGAGATTTGGGCAATTCAGTTATAGTGGTCGAGCACGACGCAGACATGATGAAACAGTCTGATTGGTTGGTGGATTTTGGTCCTGGAGCAGGGGAATTGGGTGGCAAAGTAATTTCAGAGGGAACACCTGCACATGTAATGCAAGATAAAAATTCATTGACAGGAAAATATCTATCAGGCAAAAAAACTATTAATACCTCACCCCTAACCCCTCTCCTGAATTCAGGAGAGGGGAACGCAAGGGGAGAGGTGTTAGAAATCCGCGGTGTTACCCAAAATAATTTAAAAAATATCAATGTCAAGTTTCCACTCGGAAAACTGATAACTATTAGTGGTGTCTCAGGATCTGGCAAATCGACACTTCTGACGGACGTTCTCTATCACGCGATGGCCAGGCATTACAATCCCGAGCATAGAGAAAAGCCTGGAGCTTATAAAGAATTAATTGGTCTTGAACACATCAATAAAGTAGTCATGGTTGATCAATCTCCTATTGGCCGGACTCCGAGATCCAATCCAGCAACTTACACTGGTTTATTTACTCATATCAGAGACCTATTTGCCTTAGTGCCTGAAGCTCGAATCAGAGGTTATGGAATCGGCCGATTCTCATTCAATGTCAAGGGAGGCAGGTGTGAAGCTTGCCAAGGTGAAGGTCAGCTAAAAATTGAAATGCAGTTTTTGCCAGACGTTTATGTCAATTGTGAAGTCTGTGGTGGAAAGCGTTATAACTCTGAGACATTGGAAGTTGTATATAAAGGTAAAAATATATTTGAAGTCCTGTCTATGACGGTAGAGGAAGCTCTAGAATTTTTTAGATTTCTGCCTCCTGCTCGTGAGATACTTCAGACTTTAGTTGATGTAGGTTTGGGTTATATCAGACTTGGTCAGCAAGCACCAACGTTGTCAGGAGGCGAGGCACAGAGAGTTAAATTATCAGCAGAGCTTTCAAAACGGGCAACCGGCAAGACATTTTATATTCTTGATGAACCAACCACGGGACTTCATTTTGCCGATCTGGAAAAATTATTAATTGTTTTAAGAAGATTGGTATCATCTGGAAATACAGTGGTTGTCATTGAGCACAATCTCGATGTGCTCAAAAATTCTGACTGGATAATTGACCTTGGTCCCGATGGTGGGGACCTTGGCGGCCACCTCGTCGCCTCCGGCACTCCCTCCCAAATCTCCAAATCCAAGAATTCTTATACCGGCCAATATCTTCGTTAATCTAGACTTATAGTATAATACACTCATGTCTTTTAAACTCGAATTCGATCTAATGATAAATAGTGAAGCATATGAGCCAAAAGCTCATGCAATACCTTCGCTGGTAAGTTGGCTTAGAATAGTGACAATGCTTAACGCCAAGCCAGGAGACGATATTGTTGTCCAACCGATTATACTGGTTCTAAATCGGTTGTAGAACAATGGCTGAAAACGCCAAAATTACTTGTATATTTATATGGAAGTCCTAGCAATATACTCGAGAATGGTTGGTATGGATATTTAACTCTATATCTAAATGAAATTAATCATTCATTACAAACCGAGATTACGTATGGAATATTTGATATTTCTCATTCGAATATGGGTTACACAACAAGGGCACTAGATATGGCTCTACGGCTTGTTGAATACGCTTGTGTTACCTTCGGTGTTCCACTAACTGCCCATGCTACAGAAGTAAGCGATGAGAACCCGGGGTCAATGAAGGTACTACTAAAAAATACTTATGTTTTAACGACTACTAACAATAAATCTCCAATTCGTATGGGTGGGAGTAATATGCTTGCTCAAAAATATCCATCTAATTTTCTTAATCCAAATAAATATTCAATTTGGTAGAAATAACTTTGTTCAGATAGTCTCGATTCCTCCATTCTCAAAACCTCCAAAGGCCAAGGCTATTTTCTGAGTTAAAGCTTTCCACCCCAAGGGTGGAAAGTTATTCTAAATCAATAGTTGCATGTTTAATTAGTTCTAGTTCCCGCGCGTAGTCTGAATGATTCAGAACAAAATTTTCATAATTGAATTTGTCTCCAAATCTATGTAGCACATAGTCTGGATTGGTGATTGCTGAATTTCCACTGATAAATTCTGGAAAAGAAGACCATGGATAGGTTATCAGATGACTTTTATAAATCAGTGACGAAACAAGAGGATTGAGATGTATGTATCTGGACACATGTAAAAGCTGCTCCTCTGATTCGATTTCTACAGATTTAAAGACACCTTGAAACAAATGACCGACCCTGTTGTGTCTTGTGTTGTAATATCTTGTGTAGCTATTTGTAAATCTGGAAAGAAATATAGTAATACCATTGTTTACGTTTTGTCTCAAGAGAAAGTGCCAATGATTTGGCATTAACACATATGCGACAATGTCGACTAATTTAGGTTGCAATACCAAAGAGGATAGAATTCTGTTCTGATCTGACTTTGATAAAGATTTATACCTAGATAGTTTAACAGCGGGTTTAATCGTCTGATAATATCTCATTGTGAACAATGCTTGTCTATAATCTGAGTCTATAATAAATGTTGGCTGCTTTGCTACTCCCCGATTAAATGTGTGATAAAAGCCTTCGTTAACAAATGGTGATATTCTGCTAGACATTTCTCTATTTTCCACCCTTGGGGTGGAAAGTCAAGATGTTGTATTAAAATATATACATGAAGAAAGTGCTTTTATTTATATTTTGGATGTCGACGTGGCCTGTGGTTATACTTGCTGAAAAGGAATTTAATGTCGGATTGGATGTGACTTATAGATTTGATAAGGAAGGGGTATCTCAAGTAGAACAGATTGTTACTATTACCAACCTCACCCAATATATGTATGCTGGAAATTATGAGATGAACCTGTCTGGAGATACGCCAAAGAATATTAAAGCCTGGGATGATGGTGGTCAGATGAAAATAGATGAAATATTTGACTCGGGACAGACTAAGATAAAAGTAAATTTCAACAATCCTGTAGCGGGACGGGATCGAAAATATCAGTTTCATCTCAGCTATCTAGGCAGGCCTGCCATTCACAATGGTCAAGTATGGGAAGTCAGTTTTCCCAGACTCGCCAATGCCGATGAAATAGACAGATATAGACTGAGCGTCATTATTCCAAAGATCTTTGGAAGACTGGCCTTTTCCAGTCCAAATCCCGAGAGTAACAATGGTGAAATCATGGTCATAACTCACAACCAAGGTGCCCAATATGGTGTAGTGGCTGCTTTTGGTGATTTTCAGACCTATGAATTTGATTTGTCTTATACAATTGATAAATCACAAGCGATTAGTCTTCCCTCTGATTCAGGATACCAGCGGATATTCTATGACACTATTGATCCCATGCCTGACAATATTACTATTGATATTGATGGAAATTGGCTGGCTTATTATGAAGTAAAAAGTAAGGAAAAGAAATCAATTAGGGTTTCTGGCAGGGCCAATATTTTATCGGAAAGCTCTCAATTTATTCCGAGTGTCGGTTACCATGATTTGACCAAATATACCAAGCCGACTACTTATTGGCCGAGTGACAATGAAAAATTTTTCAATCTTGCCAAGACCTACAAGACGCCACAAGAAATTTATGAATTTGTAGTCAAAACCCTCAAGTATGATAAATCAAAAAAACCAGTTAGATTAGGTGCAATTGAAGCTTTAAGTAGACCGGAATCAGCTCTCTGTACCGAATTTACAGATCTTTTTATTACCATGAGTAGGGCTGCCGGAATTCCCGCTCGTGAACTCAATGGTTTTGCATATACCTCAAATCCAGAATTGAGACCACTTTCACTATCAGGTATTGACGTACTCCATGCCTGGCCACAATATTGGGATTTTGCCAAATCCACTTGGATATCAGTAGATCCTACTTGGGAAGTAACGACTAAAGGAATAGATTATTTTTCAAAGATGGATTTCAATCATTTTGCCTTTGTCAGTCATGGGGTTTCTGATACAGAACCTAGATCAGCTGGATTTTATAAATTGCCTGGAGATGAGACAAAAAGTGTCGATGTAAAGTTTGGAGAATTTAAAGATTACCCAGCCAAACCTATGGAGCTTAAGGTTGGCTGGCCTTGGCAAATATGGGCTCCGCTTGGAGCAAGAGCAAAGCTAATCATAAAGAATCCAAATCCTTATGCACTTTATCGCACAAGTGTCAGAATAAATCATGTGGAAATTAATACTATTGATGTTTTACCTCCATTTTCCACCCACAAAATTGATTATCAAATCAAACCAAATTGGAATCTAAACTTTGATACCAAAAAACTAGAATTCGAAGCTGGTATATCCAAACTGACGTATAATATCAAAGTTAGCAGTTATTTTGTCTGGCATGCTACAGTCGCTATCTTCTCATCGCTTGTCCTCATCCTCCTGGGATTTATTGCCTCGCGCATCTGGAGTCTACATCTACAAAGACAGTCAGTCTAAGATAATCTATGTAGGTAAAGCCAAGAATCTCAAAAGCCGTGTCAGCTCCTATTTTCGTTCACCTATAAATCTTGGTCCTAAGACCACAAGCTTAGTTTCCCAAATTCAGTCTATTGAATATATAGAAGTCAATTCTGAGATTGAAGCCCTTCTGCTGGAGTTGAAGTTGATTAAGAAATTCATGCCAAAATACAACATAGCTTCCAAAGACGATAAATCTCCATATTATATTCACATTACAAAAGCAATTTATCCAAAGCCAGTAGTAAATCACATAGCTGATGGATCTATAGCCGGACCTTTCTTGAGTGGATATGTAGCCAAAAGTATCTTAAGACAATTTAGAAAAATTGCCCCATATTGTACATCCAACCACCCCGAAAAACCTTGTCTTTATACCCATCTTGGTTTGTGCGATCCCAATCCAATTCAATACAAAAGAAATATAAGTAAATTAAAAAAGCTCTTGCGAGGAGAATTCTCCAAAGTCAGGTCAGATTTGAGTTTGTCGATGAATACCGCATCAAAATCTCAGGATTTTGAATTAGCTTCAAAAATCCGCGATAAAATCATAAATCTAGATTATTTACTTTTAAAGCCTGTCTCAGCTGATGATTATATAGTTAATCCAAATTTGGTCGATGATAAAAGACAAGAAGCGTTAGAAAATCTAAAAATGCTTGGAACTAATCTGCATCGCATCGAAATGTATGACATATCAAATTTAGCCGGAACTTCGGCTACTGGGGCTATGACTGTGGCTATCAATGGTCAGATTACACCCCGTGAATACAGACATTTCACTATAAAAACTGATGAATTAAACGATGTGTCTATGATGAAGGAAATGCTAACCAGGAGGTTAAAGAGAGATGATTGGCCAAAGCCAGATTTGATAATCTTGGATGGGGGAATGCCGCAACTGTCAATCACAAAATCTTTAAATTTCACATGTCCAATTTTTGGTCTAGCCAAGCAAGATGAAATAATATTTGATATTCATGGTAATCAAGTAAGGCTTGAAAGATCGAATCCAGGCTTGCAATTGGTTCAAAGACTGCGTGATGAAGCCCATAGATTTAGCAGACGATTGCATCACAAACACAGAAGTGCGACAATTAAATCATGATCCGTTTATTTTTCCGTACTGTCTCTATTAATCTACTCGGAATTTATCTGGCTTCTCAGATTCTCAACGGTGTAATTGTCTACGTCGGGGGAGTATCGACTTTGCTTATGGCTGCCTTGGTAATTGCAGTAGTAAACTTGTTTGTCAGACCGGTTATCAACTTGTTGTTACTACCAATCAATCTTATTACTCTTGGCATGTTTCGCTGGGTATCCAATTTGGTTACCTTGTTTATGGCTACCCGCCTGATTCCAAATTTGCAAATTCGCTCTTTTGATTTTGCAGGTAGTAATTTGTATGGAATTATTATTCCACCTATTCATTTTTCTGCTTTCATGGCATTTGTCGTTGCTACTATCACAATCACCATTACTTTTCATTTCTTGTATTGGCTGTTTCAAGACTAATCGTATATAATATATTTATGAAAGAAATCCTACCGATGCTCCAAATAGTGGTTGGAATTTTACTTTCTGTCTGCGTCTTATT
This sequence comes from Candidatus Amesbacteria bacterium, assembly GCA_030681075.1. GTDB lineage: Bacteria > Patescibacteriota > Microgenomatia > CAZETR01 > Amesbacteraceae > JACRNA01. The sequence continues at coordinate 10,173 of JAUXUE010000059.1, forward strand.
ACAAGCCAAGGGAACGGGGCTTGGTCGAAGTATGGGTCCCACTTCGTATCATCAGAGGCGGGGAGTCGAAATTCTCCTTTTTAGAGCGACTATTGCCCTGGCTGTGATTTTTGTGGCTTTTTCCATAATCGGACAGTTTTTACCCTAATGTTTCGTACACTACGGTTTCATTTGAGATTTGTAATTGCCTTCACAAAAAAATACCGGGCGGTCATATTGGCAGGTATTGTCATTGGGATTATCACCTTCTGGTTTATGCCAAAAATCTTGAAAATAATGCCCAGATTTGGATCAACAAACAGGATTGCTATCGTCGGTAGATACTCACTCTCAGATATTCCATTATCAATTCAGCAAGAGATTAGCTTTGGCCTGACTACAATTTCAGATAAACAAGAGGTTTTACCTGGAATTGCAAAAAGTTGGTCAGTATCTGAAGATGGTAAAATTTACATTTTCAATTTGAGAGATGATTTGTTTTGGCATGATGGTACTAGGCTAAAATCGAGGGATATTAATTATTCTTTTAAGGACGCAACGATAGACTATCCAGATAATTCGACACTCATCGTTACTTTATCAGAAGCCTATGCAGCTCTTCCTGCGCAGTTATCTAGACCGGCTTTCAAGCTAGGTCTAATTGGCGTCGGAGACAATAAAGTAATAAAGATAAAGAAAAATGGGCTATATTTAGAAGAATTGAGATTATCAAATGGGACAATATACAGATTTTATGTCTCCCAAAATCTGGCAAAGATAGCCTACAAGCTTGGCGAGGTGGATACTCTAACAGACCAAATTCCGGGTGATGAATTGGAGAAATGGCCAAATACGGAAACTGTTCCCATAATTCGTTTCGATCGATACATAGTACTACTGTTTAATACATCAAGTATTGACAAATCATCTCGTCAATCGCTTGCTTACGCAGTTGATAAAAAGAGATGGAGTCCTCGTGCTTACGGACCAATATCACCCAAATCATGGGCCTACAATCAGGATGTAAAATTTTATGAATATGACCCAGCCAAGGCTGCTGCAGTCAAAAAATTAAGTCAAATCACCATCAGTACTTTACCAGCATTTGCAAAAGACGCAGAATTAGTAAAGTCCGATTGGGAAAAATTTGGTATAAAAGTCCAAATTATAGTAGAAGATGTCATACCGGAGAGCTTTGAGTCGCTACTCATAGCTCAAGCGATTCCTATCGATCCTGACCAGTATCATCTCTGGCATTCTACCCAAACTACCAATATAACTAAGCTTGATAATAAGCGAATAGACAAAATTCTAGAAGATGGACGGAAAATATCAGATCATACCAAGAGAATTTTGTTGTATAAGGATTTTCAGAAATATTTACTTGAGGACATGCCAGCTATTTTCCTGTATTATCAGACTACAAATACTTTGAATCGAAAATAATATGCTCTTGCCGACAGTCACCATTGCTGCGATTTTGGATAGCATCAATCCTTGTGCCATTTCAGTTCTCTTACTTACTATTGGTTTTTTGTTTAGCTTGAATAAAGACCGTAAAAATATTCTCGGTATTGGACTTACTTATATTTTGGCAATATATGTCGTCTATATATCTATTGGATTGGGAATTTTGCAAGCTCTGACCATTTTTGGGTTCCCGCGGTTTTTGGGTAAATTTGGAGCCATTTTTATTATTG
>JAUXUE010000065.1 GCA_030681075.1 Candidatus Amesbacteria bacterium
TCCAAATTATGATGGAAAATATAATGTGACTCTAGCTACCCGTCAACCCGGTAGTACTATAAAACCCGTGGTCTATCTGACGGGGCTTCGTCAGGGTTTTACCGCATCGACTATGCTTATAGATACAAAGACTTCTTTTCCTGGTGGCGATAAACCGGAATATGTACCCGAAAATTATGACGGTAAATTTAGAGGACCAATATTGGTTCGGGAAGCGCTTGGAAATTCTATTAATATCCCTGCTGTAAAGATGCTCTCATTGGTTGGCATTAAAAATATGATGCAGATGTCCTATGATCTGGGAATCAAATCATTGGAGCCGACTTCGGATAACCTAAAAAGAGTCGGTCTGTCTGTAGCATTAGGTGGTGGTGAGGTTAGACCACTTGACATAATTTCTGCCTATTCAGCTTTTGCCAACGGGGGTATTCGACGTGACCCAATATCAATCCTCAAGGTAACTGACGCCAATAACCGGGTTCTAGAAGAGTGGAAGCCATCGGAAGGTTTACGGGTTATGTCATCGGGTGAAGCCTTTATTATTTCCAATATTTTGTCTGATCCCAAAGCCCGGGATATTACATTTGGACCGAGGAGTCTAATTAATGTCGAAGGAAAAACTATATCTGTAAAGACGGGTACAACCAATGATAGGCGTGATAATTGGACTATTGGCTGGACTCCGACAGTCATCGTCGGAGTCTGGGTCGGAAACAATGACAATACTCCCATGAAAGAAGTCGCCTCAGGGGTGACAGGAGCAGCACCAATTTGGCGTAAAGTCATACTCTCTGCCCTCAAGGAAAAGTTGGACGAGCCTATTAATCCCCCATCAGATATTATCCAATTGGATGTAGATAAAATATCAGGTTATGTTGCTCATGACGGATTAGACTCCAAAAAAGAATACTTTATCAGAGGCACAGAGAGCTTTGACGACGATCCAATTCACAAAAAAATTCGTGATTGTAACGGCGACCTTAAAGAAGCTTTGATATTTAAAGAAAAAGATCCGTTTGAAAAAGAGGGTTTGAATCAGTGGCAAATAGGAATAGATGAATGGCTAAAAGGGCAGACTGATGCGAAGTATCATCCTGAAAATATTCAATCGTGTGGTAACCAAATCTGGATTACTATGCAAAGTCCTCCTGATAAATCCCGTGTCGATACCAACGATGTGGAAATACGATTTGATGTGACATCACCAAGTCCGATCAAGAAAGTCGAAGTCTCAGTAGATGGAGTGCTCAAACAAACATTGGTCGGTGAACCCTGGAAAGTAATTGCCAATATGCCAAATGCCAGTTATCACAAGATTGATGTAGTAGTAACAGACGAATCAGGAAATGTGGGATCAAGATTTGTGGAAATCGGGGTCAACCAAGATTTCTCTAAATGAAGCAATGTCTTCATTTGACAGTTGTTTATTTTTATCATGATAGGTTATCCTCAAAGTTAATTTATCACCATATTTTTCTATAAACTCAATATTCTTAATAAGCGGACTGACTGATTTTATTTTATTGACAAGCTCCTCATAACTTCCGGACAGATTAATATTTATATCCTCGATAATCGGAGGATAAATAGACTGAATAGCATAATGATTTACAAAAGCTGGTAAATTGTTTAATAATTCATCGACATTTATTTCCACAAAAAATAGCGGAGTCTTGATATTTAATGTAAATGCCAATTTTGGGTCTAACTGCGATATGAGTGGATTAATGTTTATTATTCCCAGTAATTTTGCCAAAGTGTCTGCGACTCCCTTGATATACAAAATGTCTCCAGTGGCAATGAAACCAAGCTTTATAGTCTCAGAATATTTAGTATCATGTTTGTTAAATACTTTTCCCACTTCAAACAATTTGATGTCCAGATTATTTTGATTGAGCATTTTTTTGGCGTATTCGCTTAATCCTGGAATAAGTGATGTGCGTAGTGTCGAAATATTGGGATCAGGTGGATTTATTAGGTTAATGGCATCCTTGTCACATCCAAATTGTTGAGCTAGTTTATTATTAATCATGGAAAGTGTAATCACTTCATCAAAACCGAGCTTTGTCATGTGATCGCGGAGGGTTTCCTGAATTTTGAAAGTGGGATATGTCATAGGCTGTGGTGATACGCCAGAAAGAGGAATAGAAGGTATCTGATCATAGCCATAAATTCGAAGAATTTCTTCGACGATATCTGCAGACTCTTCAATATCAGTTCTAAAAGCAGGTGGCGTTATTTTTAAATTTAATCCAGATTTTGCTACCTTAAATTCCAAAGAATTCAAAATTTTAATTATTGTATTTATTGGCACTTCGATTCCACCGAGTCTTTTGACTTCACTAGGCTTAAATAAAATTGACTTAGGCTTAAGAGGCTTTGGATAGAAGTCTGACAAGAGACTTGTAGATTTTGCCGAGGCATACTTTTGCAGTAAATAATAAGCTCTCTCAAGGGCTGGAATTACTTGGGCAGGATGTTGGTGCTTCTCGTGCCTGACTGAACCATCGGTCATGATTTTTAATCGTCTTGACGAGCGACGACAGTTTGCTTGGTTATATGTTGCGGCTTCGAGGGCTATTTCAGTAGTATTGTTCGTCACTTTTGATTCGAGTCCTCCGATTAGAGTTAAACATTGGACTTTTTCGTCGTCACAAATAGCCAAATCTTTTGATGTTAAAACCACTGTTTGTCCCTGCTGAATAGTTGAGAACGGTTCTCCGTCTTTAGCTGGACGCAATGAGAGTCTCTTTCCTTTTAATTTGTCGAGATCAAAAGCGTGCATGGGTTGGCCTGTTTCAATCATGACGTAATTTGTAATATCGACAACGTTATTTATTGTTGGTACTCCCCAACTTGCCAATCTTTTGATCATCCAATCTGGCGAGGGTCCGACCTCTACCTTTAGAGAAAAAGCAGTATAGCGATAGACCATATTAGATGCGGCTTTGTCTACTTTTACAAATGGGCATTTAATATCGGTTTTAGGTAGCTTTTTGATTTCTGGTAATTTCAATTTTTGATTAAATACTGTGGCCACTTCGCGAGCTACACCAATAAGTCCTAATAAATCTGGCCTATTTCCGCGAAGTTCCAAGTCTATTACATCACCTTTGGTCTTATCGAGCATGTGACCGATAGCTGTCAACTTATCAGTCAAAGATTTTGTATCCTTGGGGAGCTTGACATAATCAGACAACCAGCTGAGAGGTACATTCATATTTTATATTCCAAATTTCCATTAAATAATGCTCTAATATCATTTAATTTATAGCGTGACATGGTGATTCTATCCAGACCCATTCCCCAAGCAAACCCTGAATATTTTGCAGGATCAATGCCTACCATGCGAAACATATTGGGGTGAATCATCCCCGCCCCAAGCATTTCGACCCATCCCCTATTTTTACAGACGCTACAGCCTTTTTGCTGACAAAATTGGCAATCAATATCTACTCCTACACCTGGCTCTACTTGGGGATAATATTTGCAGCGAAAACGCGATTTTCTTTCTGGTCCGAAAAACATATGGATAAATGTTTCGAGAGTCGACTTCAAATTAGCCATAGTAATATTTTCACCAACCGCAATGCCTTCGTATTGAAAAAATATCATATGATTAGAAGCACTGACATTCTCATAGCGATAGGATTTTCCCGGGAAAACAAATCTAAAAGGTGGTTTGTGCGTCGCCAATATATGGGCTTCAAGACTTGATGTATGGGTGCGGAGTAAAATATCTGGTTCTTTGATATACAAAGAATCCTGTAAATCTCGAGCTGGGTGGTCCTTTGGTAAATTTAGACGATTATAATTAAATTCATCGTCCTCAATTTCCGGACCATCGGCTACACTAAATCCCAAATATCTAAAGATGTCGTTCATTTCTCGAGCCACAGCACTTATCGGATGCATTAGACCTACTCGTACTGGCTTTCCGGGTAAAGTCTGGTCAATATTCTCAGAAACTTTTCTAGTATTAAATTTGATTTCATCTAGAGCGTTTTCAATTGCAGATTTGGCTTCACTAAATATCCGCCCTATATCTGCTTTTTCCTCACTACTCAAATCTTTAAAATCTTTTGCGATCTGTGTGAGCGATCCATTTTTACCCAAGTAATTTATCCGTAGTCTTTCCAGCTCAGAGGTATCGGAGGCTCCCATTATCATAGCCAAAGCTTCATTCTTGATATTTATCAATTTGTTTTTCATGCCTGAGGAAAACCAGCTTTTCTGACTATGGCTTCAAAAGCCTTTGGTTGACGGACCACAAGATCCCCCATTATCTTACGGTCGACTTCTATTTTGTTTTTCTTGACACCATCTATAAATTTGGAATAAGAAACACCAAACGTCTTTAGGGCTGAATTGATACGTACGATCCAAGTTCTTCTTAGGTCTCTCTTTTTGAGTTTTCTCCCGTTGAATGCATATTGTCCAGCATGAAGGACTGCTTCAGCTGCCACTTTGTAAAGCCGATTTTTGGTCATCCGATAGCCCTTGGCTAGAGCCAATACTTTGTTGTGTCTTGCTCGTCTGTTGTTTTTTACTCGCATATTATTTACCCATGACCTTTCTAATCTTGTTTGAAATAGTCTTACCCAATTCTCGTATTAAACGATGTCTTCGGAGTTGGGCTGCTCCTTTGCGGCTTCGCAAATGCCTACCAAATGAGGCTCGGTGCAAAACCTTACCGTTTTTGGTAATTTTCAGTCTCTTGGTAATTGCTTTTCTAGTTTTTATTTTCGGCATACTGCTCCTATATACTGCTTGCCTACCCATTTGGGCGCTTGCTCTATTTTCGATATATCTGCCAGAGCCAGTACTGCTCTCTGCCAGACAGTATCGCCAAACTCTTTGTGAGTGAGCTGTCGACCTACGAATTTTATCACAAACCGGACTTTGTCGCCATCGGTCAAATAATTTCGGGCTTTGGTCATCTTTGTTTCAAAGTCGCCTATTGCCATAAATGGAGTCATGCGAATATCCTTTAGTTCGACTTTCTTTTGGGATGATTTGGCTTCACGCTCTTTTCGAGCAAGCTGATACTTGAATTTTGAGTATTCTATTAGCTTGGCCACAGGAGGCATTGCCTGAGGGGCGACCTCCACCAAATCAGTTTTTAGTTTTTTGGCTTCAGCCAGAGCATCTTCTTTGGACAATACTCCGAGCTGGGTTCCATCCTCACGCAAAACTCTCAATTCTACAGCCTGAATTTGGTTATTGATTCTATAATGTACAGTACTCACTTACGGTTCATTATAGCATCTAATATTTGGTTTTTGAATTCTTCGAGTGTTAGAACTTCGGATTCCTTTTTACCACGAGTTCTGACAGAAACACTCTGTGCCTGCGCCTCTTTATCTCCTGTGACTAGTATGTATGGCACTTTTTGCATTTCAGCATCTCTTATTTTGGCTCCCAGTGATTCGCTTCGTGAGTCTAATTCACATCGAATATTAACTAATTTCAACGAATCTGTTACTTTGGTAGCGTATTCCAAATGTTTTTCGGAGATTGGTAACACAGATACTTGGACTGGTGCCAACCATACTGGAAATGCGCCACCATAGTGCTCGATAAGTATTCCGAAAAATCGTTCCATTGATCCAAAAACTACTCGATGCACCATCACGCACTGTTTTTCTTTGCCATCTTTATCTATATATGTAACATTAAATCCACGACCCAATTTTTTGAGATATATTGCCAGATTTTCTCTGGTCTTAAACTTATGTTTAAAAGTTTTTAGCTTCCAAAAATCATCAATATCGTCCTCTGTGGTTTCGGCATTTGCTGGTTGATTGAAGTCAAATTGGACAGTTCCCAATTGCCATTCACGACCAATAGAATCCTTGACTTTTAAATCGATTTTAGGTCCGTAAAATACACCTTCTCCCTCGTCAATTTTATAATCAAATCCTTCTGAAACAGCAGCTTTCTTGAGTGATTCCTCAGCAAAGTCCCACATTTCAAGTGTGCCTAAATATTTTTCGGGACGTGTAGATATATATACTTGATAGCTCGAAAAACCAAATAATGCGTAAACGTCTTTCATCAGTTTTAATACACCACATACTTCATCTATTACCTGTTCAGGGGCACAAAAAATATGTGAATCATCTTGCGTAAATCCTCGAACTCGTGTCATTCCATGTAAGACGCCAGCACGTTCATATCTATAAACTGTCCCGAGTTCTCCGATGCGCATTGGTAACTCACGATAACTTCTGGGGTGATCATTGTATATTTGGATATGATTTGGGCAATTCATAGGTTTTAGCAGTTCCTCTGTTTGATAGTCTGGTGCACTTTCCCCTTCGATAAATTCATGGAGCATTACTGGAAACATGGAATTTATATATTTTGACAGATGACGGCTTTTGACAAACATATCCATACTAGCAATGTGGGGTGTGAATACCAATTGGTACCCTCGTTTGTAGTGTTCTTTGCGCCAATAGTCCTCGACTATATTTCGGACAATTGCTAATTTTGGATGCCATAAAATCAATCCCTGACCCGTAAGCATATTTGTAGAGTAAAGATCTAAATCTTTACCTAATTTTCTATGATCTCTTTTCTTTGCTTCTTCAAGCATATTTAGATAATTATCCAATTCTTTTTGGGAAGGCCAGCAGGTGCCGTAGATGCGAGTCAACATTTTGTTTTTTTCATCCCCGCGCCAGTAAGCACCGGCAATTGACATGAGTTTAAAATATTTCAGTTCTTGGTCTGGGTGTTCACAGTGCCCTCCCCGGCAGAGATCAGTAAATTCGCCAGATTTATAGAGTGTAAGTCCAGCCTCTTTGTATTGGGTTGCCATCTCAATCTTGTAGACATTCTTGGCAAATCTCTTTTCAACGTCAGATAATTCCACATCAATTTTTTCAAATCCCTTCCATGCCTTGACCAGTTCATGCATTTTGTCTTCAATGGCCGGCAAATCGGTATCTGATATTTTCAAATTATCAAAGTCATAATAAAAACCATTCTCTATGGAAGGACCAAGGGTCGGTAATGCCTTTGGATATAAATCCAGAATCGCGGCCGCTAATAGATGTGCGCAGGAATGGCGGAGATTAGCAAGGGCCGTATCACCGAATATTATTTCCTTTTGCATACCTGATGATTTAGCAATATCAGCGAGCCGAGGTTTAACAATCGACACATAATCTTTTGCCAAAAGCGCCATAGATCGATCTAGGCGCGCAGCATTGAAGAAGATCTCTTCGTTAGTGAGTAAAGACGGGTCGACTATTAATTCTAGTTCTGGACTAAACGAGAAGGGTAACACTGTTCCAACAACGCTTTGAGCCAGTTTTTCGGTTAATTCTTGCGGGGTAAAAGAGACATAGCTGGCGTGCAGGAGGGTTTTGATGGCATTAAAGTCAATTTGCTTATCACCAGGAACGACGCCCAAGACATATTTTATTTCTTTCTTTCCGAGATTAACCGTCAATACCATGCATTTGGCAGCTTGTGAGAGCTTGTTCCCACGCATTGGACTGACGATTTCTGTTCGTCCTTCTGGCACATGATCGATCAGACGATACTTTGCATGGTGCTTATCAAGCAAAGCTATTAATTTGGAATATAAGTCGTTTTTCATAAAAAAACAAAAAACCCCCTCTTCATTGCTCCCAGGGTTCCAAGCAATTACTTTGGTGGCTTAATTAAAAATTGACTTTGAGATTGGTGAAGTCTCATATAACGCCAAAAATATAGATTAAATTTATAATACACTAATTAATTAGAAATAGAAAGGGGTAAACGAAGTTTTAAGTCGTCGACCTCCCTAACTAGCTTCATATGTTCACGGTCTAAAAATATGTCCATTTCATCAACACGCTTGATAATCCTCTTCTCAGACATTTTTATCTCATTTTTTAAGTCATCCTTGGTGGCAAAAATACCCTTCAAAAGTTTGATATCCTCTTGATTTAATGTCGGAGCCATATATCTATGTTATCATATCATTTTGGTGGTGTCGATTCGATATATTTAAGCTTGTCATCTATCCACTTTACTTCACCAAAGTTTAGTTCAACCTGGACAAATTGACCTATGCTCCAACCAGGGGCGATTATTTTATTTTTCAATTTATTAAATTCATCTCTACTCAGTCCTCCATAGAGCATTGCGTTATATACACGGCATAATATTTGTGCGCGTTCTTCGTGTTCTGGAAAAATCTCTTTAGGTATACTCTTTTTATATAGCATAATCCCTCGTCATTCTAGGAAAATATAGACTACCTTTTAATATCCAAGCTTCACCTAAAATCTTTCATTAAATTTATAAATATGGTATTCTATGACTAGATATTGATATGAAATGTCCATATTGTACTTCAAGCCAATATTTTGTGACCAATTCCCGTGTGAGCGGTAACGCTATTTGGAGACGGAGAAAATGTCAAAAATGCTTAGGTGTGTTTACGAGTATGGAAAAAATAACCTTGGGTAATCTAAAAGTAACCAAGAAATCCGGGATTGCCGAAAGATATGATTCAAATAAAATATTTTTGGGGATTTTCAGAGCTGTTAATGAGTCTAAATGGATCTCAAGAAATAAAGCCAGAATAATAACTAAAATCGTGACCGATAAAGCGGAACAAGAATTGATTAAGTTGAGAAGAGAATATATTTCCAGTAAGCAAATTGGTGGTATTGTCCTTAAAGTTTTAAAAGTTGCTTCAAACGAAGGCTACCTAAGATTTCTGCCCTATTTCAAGAGACAATCTTCTTGAGGTAATCAAGGTCTTTTTTGCGGGGACCGTCGCCATCTCCCGGAACTTCCAAAATTATGGGGCAATTTTCAATTTTCAATTTACAATTTGCAATAAATTTTCGCAGTATATCTTTTCCAATTTTTCCCTGACCCAAATTTTCGTGCCGATCGACATGGGAATCAAACTCAGTCTTGGAGTCATTGAAATGAATGGCTGCCAAATATTTGATACCCACTTCATGAATAAACATATCCAATAGCTTGTCGAGAGGAATTCCTGAAGCCCAAGCGTGCTGGGTGTCGAGGCAAACTCCAATTTTGGGTTTGTCTCCTACCCGGTCTATAATTTCTCTAAGCTCTACCAAGTTAGCTCCGATAGTACCTGCCTGACCGGCAGCGTTCTCCAAAATAAGTCTTGTTCCTCTGGGACTACTGTCGAGGATATAATTGATCGCTGTCACGATCTGAGTAATCTTGGTTTCAAATCCACTTCCCTTGTGGCTTCCGACATGAAATATAGTTCCCACCGCTCCTATTTCACCTGCCAATTGCTGATAACTAATGAGTAAATCTCGGCTGGCGTTAACATAAGATTTGCTTTCAGAAGCCAGATTTACGAGATACGGAGCATGAAAGAAATGTGGCCCCATTTCATATTTTATTTTTTCTTGTTTGTATTTTTCTATCACTTTGTCACTTGGAGCTTGGTACTTGAGACTTCTAGGCGATGAAGCAAAAGTCATCAGGCAATTTGAACCCATTTTTGAAGCTCTTTCGATAGATTTGTCCAGGCCGCCGGCCATGCTTACGTGCGCCCCAATATACATTGTGCCATTATACTCTAAAATTGATATAATTACTTAAGATTCGGGCACTTAGCTCAGGAGTAGAGCATTGCATTGACATTGCAAGGGTCGGGGGTGCGAAGCCTCCAGTGCCCACTAAACTGAAAAGAATCTTTCACTAAATTGTAAGCCGAGGTCTATGAGGTCGATTCTAAAGTTCTCATTATCACCATGCATGTTGCAGTCACTATTTGCGAGAGCTACAGATAAAGTATCTACCCCAAATATTTCTTTGATATCAGAAATAAATGGAATTGCCCCGCCAACATTTTGGAAAAAGACCGGTTTACCATAAATCCCTTCTAGGAGTTTTGCTGTCGTAATAAATAATTCAGATGAAGTATTTAGTTTTACTGGATTGTGCAAACCAACTGCCTTTATTTCATACTCTACATATTTTGGCGTATTTGAAGCCACATAACTTTCAAATAATTTTAAAATATCTTGCGGTTTTTGAGAGGTGACAATCCTGAAATTTAATCTGACTTCAGCAGTCGCCGGTACAATATTGGCAAAACCGGTATCAATATATCCCGACTTAAAACCCGAAACTTCAATAGTTGGACACAAGCCTGTTTGGGTAAAAAAATCATATTTACCAATAGTCTTGATATCCATGCTGACGGAAGCATTATTAGAAATTTGATCAGCTGTAATTTCATCCATACCAACGGTAATGGGCGTAATACCAGATACAAATTTTGCCAGTTCAAAAGCGGCGTTGGGAATTGCTCCGCCATATATTCCAGAGTGGACATTATTTTTGGCAGTTTTAAAAATAAGCTTGACATTAAAGCCTCCACGCAGAGAAGCTTCAATTGTGGGCCGGTCATTTATTATTTCCCCATCGGAAACCAAGACTATATCGGATTTTAATTTATCTTTGTGCAATCTTAATAGGTCTGACATGTCGTCGTTACCCGTTTCTTCATTACCTTCAATCAAAAACTTGATATTGTATTTAAGTTTGCCTTCGGAAGCCAATTTGCAGACAGTATAGATATGAATAAGATTTTGACCCTTATTGTCCACTACTCCCCGTCCGACGAGCCTGCCATCAATTTCTTTTAGATCAAATTGGTCACTTGGCTGAACATCGTAATGTCCATATATCAAAACTGTTTGAAAATCAGGATTAACAATTAAACTTCCAAAAACTATCGGATTGCAAGTTGGTCCCTGAATAAACTCCACAGTAAAGCCAAACTTTTGCAAATAAGCTTTTATCCATTCGGCAGTTTTGAGCATCTCGCCCTTGTATTGCGGATCTGTCGAGACACTCCTTAGCGCCACATATTCGGTCAATAAATTTTTGAAATCTGAGGTCATCCAGTAGATGTTACCATATAGCGCTCTGAGGACAAAGCGTTAACCTTTCAATATTCAGTAATTATGTCGTCTTTAAATTGCATAATGTCATCTTTTATTCTTAGATAGTAATCTACCAAGGTAATGTTTCCTCTGTAACACGCTTGATCATGAAATTGATTATAGAAATTTGGAAAAAGCTTCTCAATATAGCCGTGTAAGTAATTTTGCGGCCATTTTTTTACCAAGCTCTCTTGTAGATTTGGGTAATATTGACTTTAGCGCTCTTTTTGCAATTGTCCCTGTACCCCCTGACCAATAATTAATTAATTCTTTTAGTTCAAATATTTTATGTTTCATGGCATAAGATTTTCGAATATTAGATCCAAAATCTCTAAATTTTATTGGAACTTCTAATCCAGTAGCTTGATGCAAAAGAGATACTTTTATTAAATCTTTAAATTTAAAACTACCTCCTCTTATCAAATATAATCCTGCTTGAACTTCTGGCGGAAATGTGTTGAACATGACGCCAAACAGTTCCACTTCATGAGGAGTCATGTCCTCGTCTGTAAATAGAAGTTTGATATCATCATATTGTTTACAAAAATGACCTGTTTTGTCATACGCGTTAAAACATAAGCTTGGATTGG
>JAUXUE010000084.1 GCA_030681075.1 Candidatus Amesbacteria bacterium
CAAGTAAAAATCTAGCAAGTGTCAATTTGGTCGGCCATAGCCAGGGAGGCTTGGTGGCCCGGACTTACGCCCAAAATAACCCTACAAAAATCAATAAATTAATTACAATTGCCAGTCCCCATGCGGGAGCTCTTCCTGCCTTTAAAATCTGGGAAGGAGCTGATTTCTCCGATCTTCCTTCATGGCAAAATTTATTAATTAAACTTTATTTGAGACTTAACCGCAAATCGTATGACAACGATGTCAAGACTATCCAAACTAAATTTCCAAACTTACAAAATATTCTCCCGACTTTTGAATATTTCTCACCTGGCTCCGGAATCAAAAGTAATTTCCTAAATACTTTAACTACTAATTCTTTATACACTATTTCTGGAACTAATCTGAATACACCGAGAACATATATTATCTCGGCTCGTGGAACATTTGATAAATTGGTAGGCAGGTGGGTGAATGGCAAACCAACAGGAGTCTCCAATGCTTTGGGTGACGGAACGGTACTTCTGACTAGTGGTCAAGTAACCAGTGCCTTGGAAAATTCGTCTCAAGATAATCAAGATCATCAAGCTATAGTATCAAATTCGGTGACTTTGGCTAAAATTCAAAGTATCTTGGGAATTTCTGGAACTATTTCGACATCTTCACAAGAATCACTGGCAAACGCTTTGATTATTACTACTGCCTCACCCGTAAATTTTACAGTTACAACTCCCAGCACTACTCTTAGTCCTACCAATAATTTATTGGTCGTCAATAACCCAAACGATGGAAACTATACCGTAAATATCACTCCGAGTGGTGCAGGAGGAGCTTACACTCTTTATTTTGGAAAAATTAAAGGCATCGATATAGCCTGGGAGGAAGTTTCCAGCAGTATCTCCAGTGGCACCAAGACTCATGTCTTTGGAGTCCAAATGGCTCAAGTGGGACTGGGATCAAATCCACTTACCAATGCCCTAACTCACACGAATAATTCTCTGACAGCTGTCGGTAGTAGCGTACTACTAAAGCAAGATGTCTTGCGAATAAAAAGTTATGTTAATGATCTGAATACTTCTGCTGCGAATGTAGTCGCGGGATTTGACTTGCGGGCAGGGCGATTGTTCTCAGCAATTGACACACTAATAACCAAAGCCAAAAATACCACTGTGACTGAATCCATGAGACTATTAAAATCTGATATCGAGCAGCTCCGGGGCGATAGGTTTGGCAATTAAACAGAATTGATTATTTCCATTGTTGACAAGTCTGGAGTATTTTCAAGCATCGCGATTAGTGATTTACCAATATGATAACCCAGATTGACTGGCACTGCATTTCCAATTTGTTTATATCTTGATGACATTGAGCCAATAAAATCCCACTGATCGGGAAAAGTTTGGATTCTGGCATATTCACGGATAGTCAATGGTCGAGTTTCTGTTGGGTGACATCTCTCAGTTTGTTTTTGAGCTGGAGCGCATGTCAATGTCAATGAGGGTTCATCAAAAGACAATCTTCTTGCCATACCTGTTTTTCCACCACCCAAATAATAACTTCTACCCATATATTCTTTTTGAATACCGAGAGGAAGATCTTTCCAGTAACCGCCTGGAGGCACTAAATTTAGAATTTCACTTTTTCGTTTTGGATATTTTTGTCCGTCAGATTTTGGAACCCCCATCAACGCTTCACGTATAGAAATATAATAATCTTTTTCTTTAGGTAATAGCAAAGGAAAACTAAGGTCGTTTCTTACGGCAATAATGATCAATCTTTCTCTTTTTTGAGGAACATCTAAATATTGTGATCGTAAAACCTTGTAGCCAACGCGGTAACCAATCTCGTTAAGCTTTTTGAGCATTGTATCCAATGTTCTTCCTTGATCATGTTTTAATAATCCCTTTACGTTTTCACCTACGGCGATTTTCGGCATTGTTTCTTGGATTGCTCTGGCAAACTCAAAAAATAGTGTCCCTCTTGTCTCACCAAAACCCATTCCTTTTCCGGCGTAACTGAATGACTGACAAGGAAATCCCCCTTCTATAATGTCAACTTTGCCTTTCCATGGCTTAAAATCTATATTTCGGATATCATCTTCAAGAAGATTCCAATGGGGTCGATTAGATCGAATGGTTTTACATGCATTTTTGTCAAGTTCAACCGCCAATTCATGCACAAGTCCGGCATTTTCGAGACCCAAAGCGGTTCCTCCAGCTCCAGTGAATAACTCTATTATATTAAAATTAGTCTTTTTGGTAGATTTTAAGATTTTATATCCATTGGAACTACCCCCACCACGTAATTTCTTTTTCACCCTCTCGGCCTCGTTGTAATTAAAAAGCCTATAATTATTTTCAGACCGTCGGGATTTTATTAAGCCAGATTTTTCCCATCGGCGTATTGTATCTGCTGAGACTGATAACTTTTGAGCAACTTCTGCGACGGTAAGATTATCGTTCATAATATGAGCATATCATAACCCTTACATAATGCAATGGTTATATTGTGATAATGGTTTACATTCTAATGGAAAAGGGTAAAATAGCCTTATGACTGATCTAGAACGGAAAGAAATACTTAAAAAAGCAAAAATATTTTTTAAAAATTCAATCATTTTAAAACATGTGGCCAAATTGTCATCCCTAAGCAAACTTTCAACATATAATTACAATCCCTATTTGGTTAAATATTTAGCTATTTTCCTCTCTGGAAAATACGATATCGATAGTATTGCCAAAGTGCTTTTATACCCAAGAGTATTGGGAACATCAATCAGCACAAGTTTTGGATCTAATATTCAAAAATTTATATCTACTGTGCTTGGAAAGTACGGCAGCTCTACATTGGGAATCGACATCGAGTTTATTGACAAGAAAGATGGACGAAAAAAATATTGCCAACTAAAATCTGGACCAGAAACAATAAACAAAGATGATGTCGTAACGATTTCAAACCATTTTAATACGATTAGAAATTTAGCAAAAACGAATAATTTGGATTTGAGAGTCAATGACCTGGTGGTCGGAGTACTGTATGGAAATAAATCAGATTTAAGTATATTTTACAAAACTTTACAAAAGACATATGAAGTAATACCTGGGCAGGAATTTTGGGAACGACTAACCGGAGACAAGTTATTTTATAAAGATCTCATTAACGCTTTTGCAGAAGTTACAAGTACTGCGGGCGGTCATAAAAAACTTAAACAGACTCTGAAAGATTTAGCCACTAATATTAAAGAATCTGGTGTATTTGTGTAAACTATGGTCATAATTGGCATTGATCCAGGAATAGCCAGAGTGGGATGGGCTGTTTTGCCAATTGCAAATTTTGGATGTTTTGAGACGCCGAAGTCCGATAAAGTGGAAATCCGCCTAGTGGCAATTTCTGAATTCTTAAAAAAATTATTTGCCGAATATAAACCAGACTGTGTGGCTGTGGAACAATTGTTTTTTGCCACCAATGCCAAGACAGCAATAACTGTAGGCCAAGCCCGCGGAGTAATTATTTTAACAGCTTCGAACGCTAATATTCCGACCTTTGATTACACCCCCCTTCAGGTCAAGCTCGCCATTACGGGTTATGGCAAAGCTGACAAAAACCAGGTCCAGCAAATGGTTAAAAATATCTTAAAATTGAAGGCTATACCTAAGCCCGATGACGCGGCAGACGCACTGGCTATTGCATTGACGCACGCTTTCTCTTATAAACTACGTCAGAGGAAGGAAAAGATATGATTGGATTTCTAAAAGGTGAAATAAAATATACCCATCCGGATTCGGTAGTCATCTTGGTTGGGGATATCGGTTACAAGGTCTATGTAACCAAGCTATACAAGATTGGCACCCAAATTGAGTTGTATATCCATACCCATGTCCGCGAGGATGCCCTAAATCTCTATGGATTCGCGACACCCGCAGACCTACAAATGTTTGAGTGGCTATTGGATGTCTCGGGTATTGGCCCCAAGACTGCATTACTTTGTCTGTCCCAAGGCTCATCGCAAATCGCCAAAGCTATTGCTACTGCTGACGTTTCTTTCTTTACCCAAATACCGCGACTTGGCAAAAAAAATGCTCAGAAAATTATTATCGAATTGAAAAACCGTCTAGGTGGAATTACTGATCTGAATTTGTCTGATGACGAATCGACCAATGAAGTAATTTTAGCGCTCCTGGCTATGGGCTATACTCAAGCAGAAGCCCAGAAGGCAGTGAGTGCTGTCGAACCTGCGGGGAGTGTGGAAGAAACTGTTAGAAAAATACTCAAACACTATGGACGATGAAGAAAAATTGATAGTCTCGCTCCGCGCCCAAGCTTGGGATGAATTTGTGGGACAGCAGAAAATCAAGGATTCATTACTTTTGGCAATTAAAGCAGCCAATCAACGCAAGGAATCTATGGAACACACCTTGCTTTATGGACCGCCGGGACTTGGCAAGACT
Organism: Candidatus Amesbacteria bacterium; assembly: GCA_030681075.1. Taxonomy (GTDB): domain Bacteria; phylum Patescibacteriota; class Microgenomatia; order CAZETR01; family Amesbacteraceae; genus JACRNA01. The sequence continues at coordinate 4,428 of JAUXUE010000084.1, forward strand.
ACTCTTTCGCATCTGATAGCTAAAGAAATGGGTGTAAATATTAAAGTAACCTCAGGACCTGCTATTGAACGGGCAGGTGACCTGGCTGCAATTCTCACAAATCTAGAACCACACGATATTTTGTTTATCGATGAAATACACAGACTAAGTAAAGTGGTGGAAGAAACTCTCTATCCGGCTATGGAAGATTTTGCTCTGGATATTATCATTGGCAAAGGACCATCTGCTAAGACTCTCCGCTTAGATCTTCCACATATTACGATTATTGGTGCCACAACCAGAATTGGGATGATATCTGCACCCCTGCGTGACCGCTTTGGGCTTGTGCACCGACTTTCATATTATTCACCAGCTGA
>JAUXUE010000088.1 GCA_030681075.1 Candidatus Amesbacteria bacterium
CTGTCCCGTGACCAACCCGTACTCCCAAGGCAAGTCTCTACTGGAAAAATACCGCTGGCATCCCCTCCCCCTGCATAGACTAGGGCTGCGTTGACAATATCGGAAAATTCGTCGCTTGTAAGCCACGGATGACTTTTGCCACAGGACTTTCCTCCTCTGGTCTTGTACCAACCCTTATAAAACCAGGGACTTCCCCCTCTTACCTCATATGCCCCATTTGCCCAATTTGACCAATCGCTCGTCGTATCCCAAAATCCAGGTGTCGTATGACCTTGGGCACTATAGCTTTCTTGATAGCCTCCTGATGTACTGGCATACCAAGCAGAAAATGGCCTGCCACCCGAGACCAAAACCCAACCCCGAGTAGCATCGACTGCTTCATCCCACTTGCCTCCTTTGTTGGCATTTTTATAGACCTGACAATTTTCAGATGCACAAATACTCCCCGCACCATTGTTGGTATAAGCGAGGGCATAAGATCTGGCAGCGACCGCTTGAGCCTTGAGGGCTTCAAATCCTCCCTGATCACCCCAACTGGTTGGCATTTCATAGATTCGCTTGGTATACGTCTCAATGTTAACCGATCCATAGCCTTGGACTGTGATATTTATTCCAGTCGAATAATCTTTCTTGATTTCGATATTGCCATAATAGGCCTTGAGAATTTGCTCGACATTTTGCCCAGATTTTGCCCGCCCGAAAGCACCATACTGGGACATGCCTTTGTAATGTGGAGCTCCAAAAGAAAAGGCGGCAAAGGCTGGCGAAAATCCGGGATTATAATCGGGTCTTGAGGCCGGATCGTCAGCCAAGGGAACGTCGCCCACTGAAGTGGCATAGGTACCGGTTTTTTCGGCCAACAATGATTGTTGCCTGGCAGACAGTGCAGCTACTTTGCCAGACAAATCCGAGACATATTTGTTAGCTTTGTCCACTTCTTTGGCCAAAAATCCCGCCTGTTCATCCACTCTCTTTTTAAGCGCATCCAGACTTATTTTCTGAGTACTGAGCACTTTTCTCTGAGTACTGAGCACTGTAATTTCACCTGTTACTGATGAAATTACCTCCCGGTCTGCACGGGCAAGTTTCTCGCGGTAGGCCAGATCTTGGAAGAACTCATTGGCATTTCTGGCTGAAAATAAAATAAGAAGTAGTGGCTGTGTCCGCTTCTGGACATAGTCTTGGCGGACCTTGGCGCTTAATAACTCCTCCTTTACTCCCACCTTAACCTCTCGCTCAAATACATCCTTGGTTAGTTTGGTTATTTGGGTTTCTAATCCATTTATTTGTACCTTGAGCACTGAGACCTGAGCATTGAGCACTTTAAGTTCTTTTGCATTTGTTGAATTTGCTTTTGATATCGCATCCGCAATCCCATTATATTTACTGATACAGCCAGATATTGTCTGGGTATCGGTCAGAGCACCGGGATTGTCGCAGACTTCAGCTTTGATCAGGGAAAAGTGCTCAGAGATAAGTGCTAAGAGAAGCACGAAAATCAAAATTTTTCGCATATATTCATATTATCACCCCTGAGTACTTTTCTCTTATATCTGAGTACTGATCAAGTGTGATAAACTTGAGGTGATGAGAAAAATAATTAATATTTTTGCCCTATTATTCTTTTTACTTTTTTTATCAGCTATATCCGTCAACGCAGTATGTGATCCACCAGGTATATGTGTTCAACAAGACTTACCAGGTTATTTCAGATGTGATTCGTCAAAACCGTGGTGGTGTAAACCCGTGATGGATGCTCCAGCTGGTTGTACAGACCAGATTGAGTTAAAAAATGATGGAGCCAGTTCGACGTTTAAAAAAATAAATCTACCTTGGATGGATGTTTCGGAAGCATGTTTTCTCAAGGCGGGAGTTGAATTAAAGTCAGGTCATCCAAAGGATCTTTCGATAACTACAACAAATCGAACAACCTGTGACAGTTTTGCTTCTAGAAATACGCTTACAAACTATAACTGGGTAATTTGTTCAGCATGTATAAAAGCTGGTTATGATTTCGGTTTTTCCGACGTTGGTGCTCCAAATACATCTTGTGTAGCTAAGGGACTAAATCAAGAAAAGAGACAGACAACACTAGCAGTCAGGGAATTTTTGGAAATGCAGGGTTATAGCGATGCAATGAAAAAAGGACAACTCTTTAGAACCGGTGATCCTCCCACTATCCCCGCTGCCACTACTGGAACCTATAAACAACCAGACGCCGATCCCCAAAACAAAAACGCATGTAGCTACCTTATGAGTATTCCAGATCCTGACTCATTTGAAAAATGCGATGATTGTATGAAAGAAGGACATGTGTGGACGAGCTTGGGATGTATCAAGGCTGCTGATCCGTATGCTTTTGTGGGGCAAATCATCACTTGGGCCGTAGTTTTGGGCGCGGGACTTGCTACAGCCATTATTGGCTTTCAGGGATTACAAATTGTGATGAGTGGTGATGACCCAAAGAAAGTCAAGGCATCTCAGGAAGCGATTACCGCTGCCATCTCCGGCCTGCTTCTGATAGTATTTTCTATTATGCTTATGAATATTTTGGGTATAAAAGTGTTGAATATTACCAATTTGGGTTTTTGGAAACCTTAATATGAAAGCACCAAACTATCTTTCTGATGGAGGAGATTATTGGAAAAAGTTTTATTATTTACTTTTTCCTTCTCTTGCAGATGTCGCAGTTTCAACGTTAATCTCACGCCTAGCTTTATTTCTCGTAGCAATTTCTGGAACAGTGTTTTTGGTAAAAATGATTATGGCGGGATATGCGTATTTGACTAGTGCTGGAGATCAAACAAAAATCCAAAATGCGACCAAAGAAATTACCAATGCCCTGATTGGCCTAGTTATTGTAGTCGCAGCTTTTTTCATTGTCCAAATTTTAGAAGTTATATACGGGGTTAAATTATTATCATGAAATTGTTGGCACAATTGAGCTTACCTGAAAATGCCTTGGGTGGAAAAGATAGTGCAATTTTTAAGGCGCTGTGTGGTACGACTGACCCAAAATGTCTTGGTGCAACCACTGGAAAATTGATTACTCTTTGGCTTCCAAATGCACTAGTACTTGCTGGAATTATTTTCTTCTTTCTAATTATTGGCGCTGGTTGGCAAGTAATAATGGGAGCTGGAAGCGAAGCATCTGCTCAGGACAAAGCCAAAGCCCAAGCTGCTCTGACTTATGCCATCATTGGATTCTTGCTTATAGTCTCTGCTTATTTTATACTACAGATAATCGGTGTCATTACTGGCATTAATTTTTTGACACCACTAATATAATATGGCGACTTTAGGAACTATTGAAAGTCCACTTGATAAACTAGCTCCTGCTGCCTCAGGATACCTCGGTAGTAAAGAAGGAGCTGGTCTCTTTTTACTCTTGGATAATTTGATCAAATTTACGATTGTCATTGCTGGAATCTATGCCTTTTGGAATATTATCTTGGCTGGATACGGCTTTTTGTCCTCACCAGAAGCCAAAGATGTAGCCAAGGCTTGGTCGCGCATTTACCAATCTATGTATGGCCTACTTATTGTAGCTGGGTCGTTTGTATTAGCTGCAATATTTGGTTACATTATATTTGGTGACGCCACCGCGTTATTAATTCCAAAAATATATGGTCCAACTCCATAATCTGATTGCTTT
>JAUXUE010000099.1 GCA_030681075.1 Candidatus Amesbacteria bacterium
TTATCCATGTGCCTCTATTTTAGCATTAGTACCAAAGTTTTACTTTTTTTAACCCCACAAGCACTCCAAAAATCGAAATGACAAGTGATACCAAAACAAACAATTTGTCTTTCAAAATCAACCCAGCTAATATCGAATTAATTCCATATGGTACAAACATCAATATATGAGATATTTGCAAATGAATTTTTTCCAGCTTAACTACTCCATGCCCTTTGTATTGAGACAGAACGGCCAAATGATGAACGACAATTCCAGCTGCCATTAGCCACAAATTAAAATTTGTAAGTCGGTTGGCTATCCCCAATCGATCTAACCAATCTCCTTGAACGACAACAATTGAATACAAACCAAACAATAAATTGCCAAAGAATTTTACCCCGGCCAATTTGTCATGGTGCACCAGCTCCAGCCTAGCCCAAAAATACCAGACCCAATATACGATAATATAGATCCAAATATTCATTTTTTGAGAGATTTGCTAATGACTTTTATTTCTGAATTGGGAACAATATGGATCATGTGAGTTTTGGCATCTTCAATAATTAGAGACCTAAGCTTGATAGATACCACTTTGCCACTTTTTCCTGCCACCTCCACCTCATCACCTATATCAACAAGATCGTCTGCCAGAAGCAATAGACCAGAAATGACATCTTTAACCATGCTCTGGGCACCAAAGCCAACGGCCAATCCCAATATTCCGGCACCAGCTATGAGAGGTCCGACATTAATATTCCAGACAGCAAGAGCCATCATAATTCCAATTGTCCAGACCACAAATTTGGAAGAATTTTTGAGCATTGAGCCCAGAGTCTGGGCGCGGGCTGAGGAAATGTGGGAAAGTCCTGCTGAAATCGCGGACTTGATTAGATGCCTGGCAACTTCAGTACTGACAATAATTATCGCAGTCCAAAATATTTTTTGTGAGGTTTCCATATCTAGATCATATCAATATTCTTCCCCAACTTCCAGAGTTTAATAAAAATAAAAAGTTGAGATTTTACAAATAGAGTGAATTAGCCTCAAAAGGCCACGCCTTTTTGATCTATTTTGATCCATATTACATATATTGCATTGATGTTATATAATTAAGTTTGGAGTAGAAATGCAGAAAGGCTCTACTGCGGGATGCAAGTAGGCTGAAGCGCAAGCTGAGGTTTCGAAAGTATTACGATGAAGGAATGCCACCCTTCCTGCTCCACAATATTTTATATTTCTTCAGGTAATTTTCATCTCTCAATCTAAAACAGGTTACGACACTGTTTCCTGTTTCAGATGTCTCTATCGAACAAATGTATTTTATTCCTTTGATTTTTCCCAAGAGACAAATATCCCCTCTTTTAGCCTTGAGGTTTTGATAAATTTCTTCAACCTGGCTAACTATTTTTGATAAATTTGCAAGGATTGCGTCCAATTCTTCAGACGGCTTCTTATCATACATATGTTTTATGACACGAGTATTTATATGCACTTTCTGATTTGTAAATAAACCACCTTTTATAAGTATCTTTGGTAAGTAAGCAAGTAAAATAGTGACATCGGCGACAATGGCCTTTTCGGGAGTATGTCTAACGTATTTTTTATGAAGCTCTACCAGGCTGTCTGGATAATCCATCTTTTTATTATATCTTTTTTGAAAGGCGAGTTTGAAAGGCGTGGCCTTTTTGATCTAGTTGACATTGTTTTATCTATATATTACAATATTCATGACTATTGTAACATAGTGACTAAGTTATGAAACAACTGTTGAAATCTATAGTTCTGGATTGGTGGAATAATCCCCTACCAATAATAATCCCCCGTGAGCAAAGCTTGTTGGAATATATCAACCTGCCAATCAGAAAAGCTATTTGTGTGACTGGTTTTCGACGTGTGGGCAAAACTTATCTGCTTTACGACCTGGCTTCCAAATTGGGAAAGGAAAATTGTGTATACATAAACTTTGAAGATGAGCGGTTGCCTAGAACAACAGATGTCCTGACTCAATTACTCGAGGTGGTAACTGAACTCATGGGCAATAAAGGGGTTATATTATTGATGGACGAAATTCAAAATATACCCAAATGGTCTTTGTGGGCCCGCCGGGTACTAGATTCCACACCTCATCAGCTGTTTATTTCAGGATCATCTTCTCAGATTTCATCGAGCGAATTGCCTACAGAAATGCGTGGGCGGTCATTGTCCGTCCATGTTTCCCCATTGAGTCTGGTTGAATTTTTTAAATTCAAAAATTTTGATCCCATATCCCAGACTCATCCTCATATTCTCCACTACATACAGGAATATCTAACCTATGGTGGATTTCCTGAAGTAATCTTGGCCGACGAAGGCAAAAAGCCCTTGATTCTGGATGAATATTTTCAGACCTTTATGTTGCGGGATTTGGTAGAACGCTATCATTTAAGAAATGTTTTGGGGTTAAAATTGTTTTTAAAATTACTCATCGATTCACCCTATTTTACTTTGTCAAAAATGGCCAACAATATCAAATCCCAGGGCTTGGAAATTTCCAAGCCTACTCTCTCGCGCTATTTGGAATATTTTAAATCCAGCTATTTTGTATCACCCTTGTATTTGCATACCGCCAGTCTCAAAAACCGTTACCAGGCCGCCCAAAAACCATATTTTGTGGACTCTGGTTTTGTCAGCCGTTTGTCCGCAAAATTTTCCTTAAATCAGGGCCGCTTACTCGAACAATTAGTCTACCATAAACTTGCCTCTGGTGACAATGTCTATTATTGGCAGGATTACAGCAAACACGAAGTTGATTTTGTGGTTAGAAACAAAGAATCAGTAACTCATTTAGTTCAGGCCTGCCATGTTTCGGAGGGAGAAATTATTCCTGAGCGGGAAATTCCATCTCTGATTAAAGCGGCTAAAGAATTCTATTGTCATAAATTGACTCTGGTTACTTGGGATATGGAACAAACCCTAAAAGTTTCTGGAGAAACTATAGAGGCAATCCCTCTCTGGAAGTTCTTGAGTTAATTTAACCTCCTGATTACTTCTTCCAAATCCAGAAACTCAATTTTATCTGAATTTCGTTCTTTGTATTCTATCTTATCCCCGGTTTTCTCTGAGACTACTAGACGAACAGGAATTCCAATCAAATCCGCATTGGCAAATTTTTCCCCGGCTGATTTATCAGTATCATCAAACAAAACCTCAACATCAGAAGCAGTTAGTTTTTTGTAAACTTCTTCACCAAGACCATTTAGACCAACTAAATGTACGGCAAATGGACTAATAGATTTTGGCCAAACAATTCCTTTGGCATCATGGAATTTTTCGACAATTACTCCCATCGTCCGGCTAATACCAATACCATAACAGCCCATAATCGGATAAACTCCATCAACTTTCAGATCAAAAGCCTTAGAGTATTTTTGACCCAGGTCAAAGACATTGCCGACTTCGGCCGCCGTAGCTTTGCGAAGGAGGCCTTCGGCGCACTTTGGACAACTATCTTTTTTAAAATCATCGATATTCACACAATAATCGCATTTGTCACAATACATAATATTAGCCTCACCCGAGTCAGTTAGTACCTCAAATTCATAAGAAACTTTTTCGGTAAAACTTCCACCAGACGCCTCTGTCACCTTGGCAACCAATCCCAATCTTTTAAACACTTTTAGATAGGCTTCTTTGGCTTTTTGATAATATTTATCAAAGTCTTCTTGGTTCAGATGCCAGCTATACATATCTTTCATCAAAAATTCCCGTCCGCGCATAATCCCCGACTTGGATCTCAATTCGTCTCTAAATTTCCATTGGATATGGTAAATAGACAAAGGCAAATCTTTTGCAGAGTTAATAAATTCTTTGGCCAAAGGCGTTACTACTTCTTCATGACTCTGCGACAGAGCATAATCTTTTTTGGTCCGGCTTTGAAGCTTAAACAAAACATCAATACTGTCCCAACCCCCTGTCTTCTTCCAATTCTCAGCAGGATGAAGCATTGGCATGAGGACTTCTTGGCTACCAATGGCATCCATTTCTTCCCGAACTATTTGGGAAATTTTATTTAGCACTCGATGGCCAAGCGGCAAATATGTATAAACCCCAGCCATCAGCTGGCGCACAAAACCCGCTTGCACTAATAATTTGTGATTGACAGTCTCAGCTTCCTTGGGTGCTTGCTTTAGAGTCTTAAAAATAGTCTGTGAATATCGCATACCATTATTCTACACTACCTTGCCAAAATAATACTGGCGGTCATGGCCCTCTCTGCCGCCTGCATTCTCCCACCATCTAAATTCACTATTTTCTCTAAATGCTCTACCAAAGTAGATTTTCCAATTTTCCCAGGTATATGACTAAAATTTTTTAAAGTGTAATTTGACAGGACTCTTGCCAACTTTTCATTGTTATCGATCAATAACTGACAAATTGAATTTAGATATTTAGCAATTTTTAAATATTCAGCGTCGAAATTGTGATTCAATTCAGATCGCCAATCCTCAGCTGCAAGCTTGGTTTGTTCCTCCGAATTTTTTTCACCTACTAAAATTACCATGTAACTATTATACCTCGGGAGAGGTTAAATTTGACAAATGCAAGAATTGAAATAGTGTTAAAATAAATTTATGGACAAGATTGAAGAATTGATAACGAGAGGAATTGCGAATATTATTCCTGGACGAAAAGAGTTGGAAGCTGTATTGCGCTCGGACAAAAAACTAAATATTTATTTGGGTGTTGACCCCACTGCCCCCCGCATGCACATTGGTCACGGTGTAAATGTCCGCAAGCTTCAACAATTTGTAGAGCTTGGGCACCATGTGACATTTTTGATTGGTGATTTTACGACTAAAGTTGGTGATAATTCAGATAAAGAATCTGAACGGCCAATTTTGACCGATGAGGAGATAGAAGCCAATTGGCAAACTTACAAAGCCCAAGCTAGTAAACTTTTGGACTTTTCCAAAGTTTCTTTACGCCACAATTCAGAATGGCTTTCC
>JAUXUE010000100.1 GCA_030681075.1 Candidatus Amesbacteria bacterium
TAAGAATTTGCCGATGGAGTTAATTATAAGTGAAGATACAAAAATTACCTTATAAAATTTAAAGACTGGCTAAGAGAGGTAGTAATGTGGTATAAAGATAATCAGTGGTGGTGGCGTCCGCTCAAGAAGCGCGCCGAGTCAATTTATAAATAATATATGAATGAAAAGATATTAGTATTTGGAAACGGGCAGTTGGGAAATTTTTATTTGAGGTATTTCGGTACCAAAAATATTGAGATCAAAATTGCCGTTGGTATAGACATTACTGATATTACTCAAGTTGAAAAAGCCATAAATGATTTCAAACCAACAGTTGTGATTAATACCGCCGCCAAAACAAATCTTGAATGGGATGCGCAAAATAAACTTCAGACCTTTAATGTAAATGTCTTAGGGGCTGATAATATTGCTCAGGTTTGTGATAATAATGGAATTTATTTTGTTCATATTTCTAGTGGTTGTATTTTGGGAAGCAAAGATGAGAATGATGCCAAAAAAGAAGAGGATTTATCTGCTCCTATTTCATACTATTCGTGGACTAAAGTTTGGGCTGAAAGTTTAATTACATTTAAAAGATCTCCAGAGTTTAGATATCTTATATTACGGCCAAGGCAGCCAGTATCTGCTCAGGTAAATTATAAGAATATGTTGCTAAAGTTGTTAACATTTACTAAATTTATCGACACCCCCAATAGTGGAACAGTAATAGAAGATTTAATGGTCTGGACAAATAAGCTAATTCAAAAAAGAGTTGTGGGAGTAGTGCATGTTGCCAACGAAGGCTGGACAACTCCCTACCAGATTGGGTTACTGCTCAAAAAGTATGTTTTGCCAAGTCTCCCCGTCAACAAAATTCCCAAAGAAGAACTGGATAGATTGACTCCCGAGAGACGGGTAGACACAGTATTGAATGTTGACAAGCTCAAAAGTTTGGTGGGCGAAGTAAAACCGTATTATCAAAGACTTGAAGAAATAATAATCGAACTTGGGAAGAATTTCAAAACTGCTGACCCAGCTCTCATAAAAGAACAACTTGAAAAAACGGTGGCATCTTCAAAAACCAGAACAGTAGTCAATGACAATTGGAAAGATTTATTGCGATAGTTATGATTAATCCTTGGAAGACGGTCAAGAAGAATGTAATCTACAGCAACAAGTGGGGTTATTCATTGAGAAATGACGATGTAATCACACCCAGCAATAAACCCGGGACATATATGGTATTGGAAGCAAGCGGACCAAATATTATAGTCATTGCCAGCGATGCCGATAACCAATATTATCTTCTTCGTCAATGGCGTTATCCGACAGAGCAAGAGTCATTGGAGTTTGTTGCTGAGGCTGGTCACGCTAATGAGGATCCGCTTGATGGAGCCAAGCGTGCCTTAAAAGAGGAATTAGGTGGAGAGACAAATGATTGGGTAGCCTTAGGGTTTTCAGATGTTTTTCCCGGAATAATGAGAATTAGAACCTATGCCTTTTGGGCCAAAAATATAATAATTACAAATTCAGAAAATGATGATACTGAACATTTTGAAATAGAAAAGTATACATTAGAGGAAGTCGGAGAAAAAATTAATTCTGGAGAAATTACTGAAGCAGCGTGTGTATTGGCTTATTATAAACTTCGCCACTTCTTGATCTTGGCATGATCACCAGACAACAAAACCTCTGGAACTTTCCAGCCGTTATATTCTTCAGGTCTGGTATATTGAGGATATTCAACGTCCTCGGAGTTGTGTGATTCTTCATCAAGAGATTTTTCATTACCCAAGGCACCTGGGAGCAGGCGGGTGATCGAATCCACTAATATCATGGCTGGGATTTCACCACCAGAGAGAACATAGTCACCAACCGAAATTATTTCATCTGCCAGGTGTTCATGGACCCGGTGGTCGACTCCCTCGTAATGGCCACAAATAATTATTAAGCTCTTTTCTTTGGAAAATTGAATAGCCTTTTTTTGGGTAAACTTTTCCCCTCCAGCGTCTAGTAAAATAACTTTACCAGTTCTACCAGCCAGTGCTCTGTCTATAATATCAATGCGCATGATCATACCAGCTCCACCTCCGTACGGCTTATCGTCTACAGATTTGTATTTATCCGTCGCAAATTCTCTAAGATCTGTAATTCTAAGATCTAAGATCTTCTTATCAACTGCTCTTTTAACGATTGAATAATCAAACGGTCCCGTGAACATGGGTGGAAACAAGGTTAGGATATCTATTTGCATGATAAAATGAATTATATATGAAAATAGTCGTAATTATTCCCACCTACAATGAAAAAGACAATACCCCCAAGATGATAGAAGCCTTGGCTAGGGTTTTTTCTGAGATAAAACAGCACGAAATGCATTTGTTGTATATAGACGGAAATAGTCCAGACGGTACTGCAGATGTCATCAGAAAATATCAAAAAAAATACGATTGGCTACATGTCATAGTCGAAACCAAGAAAGAAGGACTTGGGAAAGCCTATGCCAAGGGTATGACATACGCAATGCAAGAATTACATGCTGATTGGCTTCTGGAATTTGATGGAGATTTTCAACATCCACCGGAAAGTATAAAATCACTAGTCAAGGAAATTGATAATTATGATTATATTTTGGGTTCCCGGTATATCAAAGGTGGGTCAATCCCCAAGGAATGGAGTATCGAACGCAAACTTTTGAGTGTAGTGGGTAATCTGGTGGCAAGAGTATTGTTGATATTGCCAAAGATTCATGACGTGACAGGAGGATTTAAGCTATCCAGAGTAAAAGGTTTTATGGACGAGTTTGATTTTGCCAAATTGTTATCTCGAAGCTTCGCCTACAAAATTCATCTGCTATTTTATATGGTTCAAAAGAACGCACGAGTGAAAGAAGTACCATTTATTTTTGGAAACAGGACTTCTGGAGAATCCAAAATTATCAAAAACGAATTGTTCGAAACATTAAGGGTAATATTTTTATTGCAACAGAGAATTTTTAAATTTGGTGTGACTGGATTTATTGGCTACTTGGTTAACGCGATATTTTTACAACTATTATCTTCAAATGGTGAATTATTTGCCTGGCTTTTGTCTACAGAACTAGCAATTATTAGTAATTTTACTATTAATAATATATGGACCTTTAGATCAGAGAAAATTACCGGCTTAACTAGGTTATTTATGAAATTTTTGCAATTTAATCTTACATCTTCAGGTGGTTTGATCATTCAAAGTGTCCTAGGATTTGTGGCTGTAACCTACCTAAATGTTCCACGGCAATTGGCCTTGCCTATAATTATTGGCTTTATCGTTCTGCCTTATAACTATTTTATGTACACCAAGGTCATTTGGAAAGAAAAGGTGCCCAATCAGAAATAGCTACAATATTGTGGGTTAAAAAGTTTAAGGTATAAAAGTATAAGGGGATAATTAACAAAATTAAGGCTATTCTGACTTCTTTTCGTTTAAACAAATCGGAAAATCCATATAATATTATTGGAACCAACGGTAGACTGTATCTGGCGATATCGCGGTGAGAGACAAATAAAATTACACTATAAAATACCATGCCAAATATTCCCCAGAGACGGTCTTTTTGGTATGCGTAATAGACACCCAAGCCACCGATCAGGTATATCCAGATTATATCCTCAAGCCAAAAAGACCCAACCCAAGGCTGTGAACTATCAAATATTTTAAAGGGTAATGCCTGAAGGTGAATATTATCTCCAGAATTAAAATAGGCTAGGAAGTCCCCAGTTTGAATTCTAAAGAATATAAATAGTAATAGTAAAGCCAGGGGAATAAGGAGAGTGGGCCAGATTTTTTTGTCAAATTTTGAAGCAAGAAAATATACTGGAAACAGCAATATCCCAGGGCTTTTGGTAAGAATCGCCAGTGCTCCAAAAAGTCCAGCCATCCAAAAACGCTTTAATTCAAAATATTTGAGTGATAAGAGAATCCAGAGGATAAATAAGGTTTCCGGACTACCAATACTGCGGACAGCCCACATTCTGGGCCAAATAAACAAAAATACTAGAGCCATAAATAAGGCGTGTGGGACCTTCTTGTTTTTTAGTATTTCAAAAAAGACAATAGCAGAGGCAGCAGTAGCACCTAAGTTTATCAAAAGCATTGATTTTAGTGGATTCAAAAGAGGCAACCAGGAAATTAGCTTTGTGGCAATGGGATACAGTGGAAAGTGGGCAGGATAATATTCAAGGGGGAGATTAAACGAGAAATATTTTCCAATAGTTGCTTTGTCATACCAGCTTTTGGCTACTACCAAGTAATATGGACCGTCAAAGTTTTGGTAGATCGTCTTAAATCCTACAGCCCACCAGACTGCTATGGTTGAGATTAGTGTAACCAGAATGATAATGAGCCAATTCTTATCAATCTTCATGATAAAATCATACCATGAAACAGAGTCTTTCGGTTGTCGTACCTGCGTATAACGAGGAAGGAAACATAGTCAAGTGTATTACCACTCTGAATAATTTTTTTCATAAATCAAGCTATGACTATGAAATTATAGTAGTGGACGATGGATCCAAAGATAAAACTGGCGAGCTGGTTGATCAGCTGGCAAAAAAATACAAGAAATTGGTAGTTGTTCACAACAAGCCAAATAGGGGATATGGTGGGTCACTCAAGGCTGGCTTTGATGCAGCTAAAAAAGATTTGATTGTCATGTCCCATTCAGATAATCAATTTGATATAAAGCAACTTCCGTTGTTAATCGATAAGTTAAATCAATCGAGTGCGGATATGGTATCGGGTATCAGGGAAGATGATCATGATCCCCTTCATCGTAGAGCAATCCGTTGGTTATGGAATTCTGGGATTAGAGCTATGTTTGGATAT
>JAUXUE010000102.1 GCA_030681075.1 Candidatus Amesbacteria bacterium
AAAAATAGTCCATAGCATATAATAACTAAATGCAATTGTTGATGCAATTAGTGAGTCTTCCTGGAGAAAGAGTACCGTTCCTTATAGGAATGGCACTTTTGGTAATCTGGCTGTGGTTAAAGAATAACAAAAAATTTGCAGGTCTATTTTTGATTTCAAACTTAACCACTATTTTTATAGTGCAATTCCTGAAAAGATTGATTGCAGAACCCCGCCCAACTGGAGCCTTGGAAATAGGTTTTGGATTTCCAAGCCAGCATACCGCGAGCTATGTGTTGTTTTTTGGTCTCTTAATACTGTGGACCAAAAATAAGTTACTTAAGATTCTTGGGATATTTATGATACTTACGATTGGAATATCCCGGGTTTATCTGGGGGAACATTGGACTGTTGACGTAATAGGGGGATATGTGATTGGCTTTACGGTACTCTGGTTGTCGTGGTGGTCTTGGTCCCGTTTTTATTTACAAAAGTCGTAGTCAGCTCTACATTTTTGATTCCTTGGTGATAGACACATTTTCCCGAAGAACATGTACCCAAGATTTGCTTTCTAGACGATCTGGAAGTTTTTTTGAGTTTCATGCCACCCTCCAAGCCTTTTTGCCCCCTGTTGGTATCATAAGTTAGGATATAGCTAATCTTGGAAGTATCCTTAAGTCCGGCAAAATTTAGGTAGGCAAATTTTTTGTCTGCAGACAATCTCAGGCTGGCTGCCGCTACAAATACAAATACTGCCAAGAATTTGAGTTTCATAGATAAAGTATAATACAACCATGAAGAATTTGCTAATTGGGGTAATTGGGGTAATTGGGGTAATTGGGTCAATAAGAGAATATCAAAATTGGAGAAGGGAAGAGACAGCAAACTATGGTCAAGGTTGGGAACAAACAAAAGTCTTAAAAGAATCAGAAACTCTGGTGGGTCCATATATAAATGAAAAACAAGGTTTTAGGATTCGCTATCCCAAAAATTGGTCAGTCCGCGAGGATAAGACCAGTACGACCTTTTATTTGGATAATAAGTCAATCCAAATAAAACAAATTTCAACCAATCTAAATTTTCCGGATTATGTAGACAGTCTAGCCTCTGGGGTTATTCGTGATCGTGATTATATAGACTCATGGGTAATACTAACTTTCGAGGGGAGTCAAAAAGCCCTGACTCAGAAAGGCAATAAAATGTATCTAATTACCGCGGTTACCCCAACCAAAAATTGGAATGAATACGAATTGACATTTAAGGAAGTCTACAAAAGCCTAGTTATTTTTTAGAAAGCATTAGATAAGCGGCTATCAGCAGTAATACCAAGGTAATAAGAGTAAGCATTAAGGGAGATTGGAGCTTTTTGGGCTCCGGCTTTGCTGGAGTAGTGGTAAATGAAACACTGGAAATATTTTTGGGTGAGAAAGAATTGTGATTGTTTGCGACTAGTTCCACGGTTACTGTATGTGGTCCGGGAGTAAGATTTTCCAGCTTGTAAATATTTGAGGTAGCTTTGATAGCTGATGTTTTGGAGAAATTGGTCTGGTCTACCCAAATATGCAGATGACCCTGACCAGATGTAGCCTTGGTATATTTTTCAAAATCTACTATCTTGTAGCTTGGAGTGCCAACCATTAGCTCGACAGTACTGCCAGCTATGACTTGACCAGTTCTGGGACTGACTATGTTTGGCATATTTATATTGTGACTATAAAATGGGGGGTTGTCAACTCTGTCTTTTATAGCTATACTCATAGAAGCATGAATAAAAATTTGGTAATAGCATTAGTTGTTATAGTAAGCGTCTTGGTGGTAGGGGGGGTAGTATTTGCAGTCGTCAAAAACAATCCAGCCAAACCCGCAGTTTCACCAGTGGTAGAAGTACCCAATCCGACACCGACACCAGAAGCGGTAGAACCAGACGTAGTCAGCGCAACCAAAGAATTTACAGTTACCGCATCAAATTTCAAGTTTGATCTCAAAACTATAAAAGTAAAAAAAGGAGATACAGTCAAAATCACATTTAAGAATGTGGAAGGCTTTCATGATTTTGTGATTGACGAATTTGATGTCGCTACCAATCAAATTGGAGTCGAGGAAGAAGATGAAGTGGAGTTTGTAGCCGATAAAGCCGGAAGCTTTGAGTACTATTGCTCTGTGGGCCAACACAGAAAAAATGGCATGGTTGGTAAGTTGGTGGTTGAATGATAATAATAAATTTCAAAAAATACGTAAGTGGCGAGAAGGCTGTAAATCTAGCTAAAATTTGCAAGAAAGTAGCAGACGAGACGAGAGTAAAGATTATTATTTGTGTGCAACCACTAGATATCCAACCAGATATTGAATGTTGGTCACAAAAACTAGAGAAGGGCGCTGTCGGATTTCAGGGAACGCTTCTAAATCATTCTGATTATATTTTGCCTTGGAACGAACTTGAGTCTCAAGCCAAAAATTGCCCAATTCCATTTTGTATTTGTGTTGACTCTTTCCAAGAGGCAGTCAGAGCTTCCAAGTTATCACCAAATTTTATTGCTTATGAACCGAGAGAACTAATTGGTAATAAAGACAAATCAGTGTCTTCGGAAAAGCCAGACGTTATCCAACATCTAACTTCCAACATCAAGCTTCCAGTACTCATAGGCGCCGGGATTCACAGTCCCGAAGATATAAAAATTGGCTTAAAACTGGGAGCCAAAGGTTTTTTATTGGCTACTGATGTAGTCAAAGCGGTGGATCCTTATCGCGAACTTTTAGAACTTGCTCAAGCTTTCAAGTGATACAATATATATATGAAGGTAGTAATTATTACAGGTGGAACTGGGGGAATAGGCAAGGCAACGGCTGAGAAATTCGCAGAAAGTGGAGAGTGGAAAGTGGTAGTCACTGGGCGGGAGGATTTAGATGTCACAAATTCTGAGAGTGTCGAAAGTTTTTTCTCAAAATTTGACCAAATTGACTGCTTGATTAATTGTGCTGGAATTTTTGGCAACAAAACTTTATTTGAGTATGATTTGGAATCTATAAATAAAGTCATTGCTGTCAACGAAATCGGAACCTATCTCTGTACACAAGCAGTGCTGTCAATAATGACTTCTGGCTCAATTGTAAATATTTCATCGGTAGCGGGTCAAGTGGGAAGTGGCAGTGATCCGATTTATGCAGCCTCCAAGGGTGCAATTTTGGCTTTTACAAAAAGCATGGCCAAAGCTCTAGCTCCCAAAATCAGAGTAAATTGTGTAGCACCAGGAGTGACTGACACAGGCCTTCTGGATGCTAGAAAATGGACAGATATTGCTTTTGACGTCGATCAAACACCATTGGGAAAAATGGCCTCGCCTGCAGACATTGCCAACGCCATTTATTTTTTGGCAAGTGAGCAATCTGGTCATATAACGGGCGCGACCATTGATATTAATGGTGGAGTCTTAATGCGTTAAAATAACAACTGGGTTGACAATATCACAATATTGTGATAT
>JAUXUE010000002.1 GCA_030681075.1 Candidatus Amesbacteria bacterium
GCGGAACCTTTGATAGCCACCACGTTTTTTATACCCGTTTGGTAGCTTGCTATACAATCTATTTCCCCTTCCACGACTACCACAAGTCCCGATAGCTTTATATCACTTCGGGTAATATCCAAGCCATAGAGCATTTCTGATTTGTGATATATTTCTGTCTCGGCAGTATTGACATACTTTCCTTGGCTCGCCGTAGCCTCGGCGGAGGCGGCTGGCATCAGTCGTCCCGCAAAACCAAGAGTCTGTCCTCTTGCACTCAATAACGGAAATATGATTCTGTTACGAAAACGATCGTAGGTTTTATTAATCAGACCTGCTCGTTCAAGATCTGAAGTATCAAATTTCTTTTTTTGGGTCAAAAATTTGTATAAATAATCCCAGCCCTCCGGGGCAAAACCCAGCTTAAACTTAACTATCGACTCAGTAGCAATTTTACGCTTTTGTAGATACTCAAGGGCTTTTTTCCCCAAATCATGCTTGGTCAGAAGATAATGATAATATTCCGAAGCCATGGTATTAATTCTGACCAAGCGCTCTCTCAATTCTTCTTGGCCTGTCGGCCGATAGCTAATGAGTTCCACTCCTGTCCGCTTGGCTAAAGTCTGCAAGCTTTCATAAAAATCCATGCCTTCAATCTTTTGTAAGAAAGTAAAGGCATCACCCCCAATTTGACAACCAAAACATTTGAAAATCTGAAGCTCGGGATTGACCATGAAAGAGGGAGTTTTTTCACCATGAAAAGGACACAAGCCTTTGTAGTTTCTTCCAGCTTTCTTTAGCTGCATGTGTTCCTGTATCAGCTCCACAATATCAACCTTTTGTTTTATCTCTTGTGTCTGGTCCATCATCTCGGCAATTGTAACAAATTGCTTTCATTTCCCCCAACATATGTTGGCAATTTACCGTCCCACTTCTCAATCCAGAGCTTACGAAGAAGGGCATCGTTGATTGTCAGGCGTTGCAATTCTTGCTCCTTGGCTTGACCTTCGGCTGCTGTAATTCTCTGTTGCTTTCGGTATTCTTCCTGAGCAGCTTGGTTTTTGGCTACTTCGACATTGACCAATTCCACTTGCTTCATTTTGATAGCATCGACATAGGTCTTGTCAAAGATTATTTCGCGGATACCGACCGTATCCAAGACTAGTCCATTGGTCTCAAAAATAGTTTTCAGTTTGTCATAAATTGCTTCCTGAGCTTTTTGGGAGCCAGTCCCGGTATACAATTCTTCGGCAGAGTGTCCCCTGGGGATATTACGAGCCCAAATCCGGCTCTCGGTCTTGACTATTTTTTCGACCACGGCATGTTCAGGACCAATATTTTGGGCAACCCAAGTGGCTTTGGTGGGATCGATACTAAAGCGAACAGTATAACTTATGTCCACAGGCTGGCCATCTTTGGTATTAGTGTCGACTGGCAGATCTTTGTAATCGGCGTTGGAATCAACCATTTTGTTTGTGGGTGAAGTCTCGTAGGTTATCTTTTTGGTGTTGTAATACAAAGCATCTTCGACCAGAGGTAATATAAAATGGGCTCCAGGATAAAGGACTCTGCCTGTCACTTGACCAAATCTTGTGACTACTGCCACTTCTCCAGAAGGAACTGTTCTAAAAGTAGTCCCCAGTAATATCAACAATAAAAATAATCCCCCGATTATTTTTGCAATACCTACTATCGAATTACTCAAATTCATAATTTTTATCGGAATATAATTCCTCAGTTACCTTTATCTTACCATTATAAATCAACTTGTACGAGAACTTCTCAATTCCCGGTTGTCTTTTTACTAAAATTGAATATTTATTGTTCATAGTTGGTAGTTCATAGAAGAGTTCTACTGATTTTGTTTCTTTTGCTGGTACTGTCACCCACAGTCCCACAATCTTAAACTTATCCCTTATTTCTACGTCATATTTTTCAGAGTCTTTGACCTCTGCTGTGAGAGGGATAATTACTCGAAGATAATTTATATAATCACCACCCCAAAATACTGGGGGCTTAGGATTTGTAAACTCATTATTATTTTTATATTTGATGGTTAGCTTTTCTAAATTACCTGTAATTTCTTGTACCACTTCGCGATCAATACAACAATTTGCTTTATTAGCCCCTAAATTTGACTCCACTATATACAAATAGTCGCTTGAATAATCCCCCAACCCCCCATCCCAATATTTCTGAGTTATCACTTTTTGGACTTCTGGGTCTTTGGCCCAAAATAAAATCTGCTTATTTTTTAGGTCTCCATAAATTACTCTAAGTAACTCAAGTATCTTAGGATACTTGAGAATCTTAAGTTTCCCAAAAACCTCTCCCGCAGTCTCGGTCAAAAATCCCCGTTTATCCTTGTGTATCTCGGCACTGGTCTGAGCTAAATTAACTAGATTTTTGTTGGGAATTTCCAAAACATTTAATATTTTTTGGACAGTGATTAAATTTATGGCAACAAGGCCATCGACCGATTCTCCCCCTTGACCAAAAAACCAGGCGATTTTGGGTGCAGATACTGTAAAATCCGGATCCCAGTTGCTGTCGCGAAGCTTCCAAGATCCATAATCAAAAGCCCGATCCAAGGGTTCTGGTGGCTT
>JAUXUE010000005.1 GCA_030681075.1 Candidatus Amesbacteria bacterium
CTGGTTTCTGGAGATATCCGGTAGTCGTATTATAGACAGTCTATCGAAAGATCCACCAAAACTCGTAGTCTATGATAGGGCAAGTAGTATAGATGGGCGATATTTGCGAAATTATACTGATTACTTGGTAAGATATGTAGAGGAGAATTTTGTTCCGGTGAAATCTATCGGGACAATTACAATATATGAAAGTCGGAATTGATATATCAGCGATAATTTACGGTACGGGGGTATCAAACTATACTCAAGAGTTGATTGACCATCTGGCGCCGATGGTCGATCTCAAAACATTCAAGTTCTCTAGATATCCATTGTCAATTATGGAATTTTTATGGAACAGGCTACATATTATCAATGTCGAGATTTTTACAGGTGGCATAGATATTTATCATGCCTCAGATTGGACTCAGGCCCCGAGTAAGGCCAAAAAAGTGACAACAATTCATGATCTATCTCCATTTATATATCCCATCGAAGTAGACCCGATTATTGTGGAAGTGCATACGGCCAAGATGAAATGGGCAGTCAAAGAATGCGATGCTTTTATTTGTGTCTCTCAGAGTACATCCGCGGATTTACGCAGATTGTTTAATGTTCATCCCGACAAAATTCATGTCATTTATGAAGCCATGCCCTCCAATCACAAGCTAGTTCCTCAAATAACCAGATATTCTAATTATGTATTGGCAATTGGATCCAGGCAACCGAGAAAAAATATCGAGAGGCTCAAAAAAGCTTGTGATTTGATTGGTCAAAAATTAATAATTGTGGGGGAAGGCAGTGAAATGGGTTATGTTACGGATCAAGACTTGGTAAATTTATTGGCAGGAGCTTCTGCCTTTGTCTATCCCTCTATCTATGAAGGTTTTGGTTTACCTATTCTTGAGGCTTTTTATCACAAAATCCCCGTGGCTTGCTCAAACACATCATCTCTACCAGAAGTGGCAGGGGATGCAGCAATATATTTTGATCCCTACAACATAGACCAAATTGCCAAAGCCATTACTGAGGCTATTAATAATAAAGATAAATTGGTCGCACTGGGCGCCAAGCAGTTGGCAAAATTCAGCTGGGACAAATGCGCAAAAGAAACATTAGAAGTCTATAAATCACTAGTCGTCGACAAATTGTCGACAACTGTATGAAAGTATCGTACTGTTGATGTTATTATGAAAGAAATAATATGTTAGATTATTTATTATATTTTAAGAATTGGTTTAAGGTAAAAATTTCTTTGTGGGAGAAAGATTCAACCAAGATAATCTTTAAACAGGGAGATATTTGGTGGTGTAGTATCGGAATGAATATAGGAGAGGAAATTTTTGGTAAAAGCGAAAAATTTACTCGACCGGTTTTAATATATAAAAAATTATATGCTTAGAAACAGTCACCCCAGCTTTCGCCGGGGATCAGTGGGAAAATCCCAAATGTACTTACATGTTACTAAAAGTAATTTCCAATGTCAAGTCCTATGCTAATCGGAATTGATGCCAATGAAGCGAATTTGACCCAAAACAGAGTAGGGATAAATGAGTATGCCTACAACCTGCTATGGGCTATTAGCAATTTGCAATCAGAACATAAATTTGTGATTTATCTCAAAACCCAGCCAAACAATAGCTTGCCAAAAGAAAGAGATGGCTGGAAATACAGGGTTATTCCATTTCCCAAATTGTGGACACAGACCAGATTGCCATGGGATTTGTTTTTTCATTGGCCAAGACCCGATGTCTTTTTTAGTATGACTCATTACGCCCCGCGTTTCGCTCCCATGCCAACAGTTGTCTCTATTATGGACTTGGGTTTCTTGCAGACTCCAGAGCAATTTACGACCAAAGACTTCAATCAATTGAAGAGCTGGACAGCTTATTCTGTCCGTAATGCCAAGAAAGTCATGGCCATTTCAGATTACACTCGTGATGCCGTAATCAAAACCTATAATAAAAAACCAGAGGATGTAATCACTGCCCATTTGGCTTGTAATCCCAGTATTACCGGACCAGTTCATAATAAATCAGTTCTTAAAAAATACGGAATTTCAAAACCATACTTTATTTTTATTGGTAGTCTCCGTCCCAGCAAAAATGTAGATGGTTTAATCAAAGCATTTGCCAAATTAGATACCAAATATAACTTAGTGATAGTCGGTAAAAAAGCTTGGCTTTTTCATGAAATTTTTAAAACTGTGGCTGATTTGCATTTGCAGGATAGAATTATATTTACCGGTTTTGTGGAAGAATGGGAAAAGCAGGTATTACTGTCTGAAAGTATGGCTTACGTTTTACCTTCTTTTATGGAAGGCTTTGGAATACCTGTCTTGGAAGCATTTACTTGTCAGACGCCGGCTGTAGTCTCAGCAGTAGCCAGCTTACCCGAAGTGGCAGGTGACGCTGGAATTTATGTCGAGCCTGATGATATTGATAGTATTGCTGCAGGAAAGCAAAGAGCGGTCACCGACCGCGAGAAGTATGTAAAATTAGGTCTAGAAAGAGTAAAATCATTTAGCTGGGCCAAATGCGCCCAGGAAACTTTACTTGTATTGGAGTCTGCGGTATAATAGCTTCAATGATTAATTACTATACAAAGGAACCCAAAGCCTAACGGCTGGTCTTTGTGTGGTTACAAACCAGCTGAAAAGCTGGTTTTTTTGTGGAGGAAACATATGTGTATGCTTATTAAATTACCAAAGATGTCTAATACCACTCTGATGGTGGCTGTGACTTTCTTTGCCAATTTGTATTTTTATAACCATGTGGGGACACTGTATTTACAAACACGTGGTCTGACTTTATTGCAGGTTAGCTCTATATGGTCAATAATTATGGCTGCTTCATTGATGGCCGAGATTCCTACTGGCTTAATTGCTGACAAAATTGGTAGAAAGTGGTCGATTGTCATTGCTTTATTTGTACAAACCATGGGAGAATTTTTGTATTTATTTGCAAATAGTTATTTATCTTTTGTATTGATCGCAATATTGGCTGGGATTGGATACGCTTTCTCGTCTGGGGCAAGTGAAGCTTTAGTCTATGATTCATTACCAAAAAAGAATCGTGGGATGTTAATGCAAAAAGCTGTAGTTAGGATTGGTAATTCGTATCAAGTCGCATTTTTTATTGCTCCAATAATTGGTGGGTTAATAATTTCTCAATTAGCAATTGATAAGTTTTTGATGGCTATTTTGTTGACGGCAGTTTCAGTATTGATCGCATTCCTATTTTC
>JAUXUE010000018.1 GCA_030681075.1 Candidatus Amesbacteria bacterium
TTAATATTTTCGATTCTAATTACTTTTAAACCTGTTCCTTCTGGATTTTACCGGGTAGTCAGCGTGTCGGATGGGGATACAATCAAGATAATGATGGGCAAAAAGATCGAGACAATCAGATTAATTGGTGTGGATACTCCCGAGACTGTCGATCCCAGAAGACCTGTGCAATGCTATGGACGTGAGGCTTCAAATTTTACTAAAAAAACCTTGGCCAATGCCAATATCAAACTAGAATCCGATTTTATTGCCGGTGACCGCGATAAATACAAAAGGCTATTGCGCTATGTCTTCTTGGAAGACGGGCAAAATTTCAATCAGGTCTTAATTGAAGATGGCTATGGCCATGAATACACTTACCAAAGCCAGCCTTACAAATATCAGGAAGCCTTCAAAAGATCTGAGCAATTTGCAAGAGAAAATTCCCGTGGCCTTTGGGCTCCAGATGCGTGTAAAAATTTGTGATATACTACTCATATATGAAAGCAACAGTACTTAAATATGAGGTTATTTTCCGAAAAGAAGGTAAGTATTTTGTTGCCCAGGTTCCCACCTTGGGTATTTCAGATTTTGGCGAAACCATAGAAGCAGCTAAACGTAATGTACAGGGAGCCATAGAGTGCCATATTGCAGGATTGGTAAAGACCAAAACCAGTGTCCCATTTCCTGATACCACCGAGTATTATATCAGTCATGCCGAAGTCCAAGCGCCAATTGCAATAAAATTTGCTTATTAAATATGCCTCGATTGGTACCATTAAAACCTAGAGATATTGAAGTGATACTTTTATCTCACGACTTTGTTGTCAATGTCAGTAAGAGTAGTCATAAACAATATTTCAATTCAAGAACTGGTGCCCACACAACAGTTTCTTTTCACTCAAAAGAAATTCCCATGGGAACATTGCGTAGTATCGTCAGACAATCACAGCTTCCGATTGACCTCTTTAGAAAATAGATATTTTAAATGTTAAAATAGCTTCATGACTAAAAATAGACCATATTTTCTTTGGGATTATGATTTGTCCGAGGACGATGTGCGGACAATTCTAAATTCTGGCGGAGAGCTCGATAAGCAATGGCTAATTTCCCGCATCTTGACCAGTGCCAGATTTGAAGATGTTTGGAAATATCTATCAATTAAGGATCTAGTTTTTTATTTTGCCAAATTAAGAATGCGACCACAAGTTAAATTGGCTTGGAAACGAGCTCTAAATGTCTGGGGATATGAAGTATAATCTCCAAAACAATCCGATATTATTGCCACACCAAGTAGAAATATTGAAGTTATTTTTTGCAACTTCTTTTGCTAAGCCTTTTTTTCTAACGGGTGGTACTGCTTTATCAGCTTTTTATCTAGCGCATCGCGATAGCAAAGACTTGGACTTTTTTAGTCTGGAAAAATATGATTCTCAACAGCTGGAAGTGGTAATTTCGGATATTGCCCAAAAAATGGGCTGTGAAATATTTACCAAAGTTAAGTCCGATACTTATAACGAGATATATTTAGAAAATGTTAACTGGAGACAAAGAATCGACATTGTCAAAGAACAGCCAAAAAGATTTGGAGAAGTAGTAGACATAGAGGGGGTAAGAATAGATTCGTTAGACAATATTGGTTCAAACAAGATCACGGCTATTTTTGGCCGGTTGGAAATAAAAGATTATATAGATTTGTACTCAATCATTACTCAAACCAAATACACCTTTGAAGAATTATTTGAATTGGCAAGACAAAAAGACTTGGGATTGACTGAATTTTATTTTGCAAATGTTATCGCAGATATTTCCCAGATACAGACTTGGCCTGATCTGAAAATAGATTTAGATAGACGAGCGATGTTCGATTTTTACCAAAAATTAACGACAGACATGCTCTTGAAAATTAAGCCTGAAGATAAATGAATGTTCTGGTAAAATAGAATTATGCAAAAGATTTGGAGTGTAATCAGTCAAATCTGGACCGACCGTGATATCCGCAATAAGTTGCTTTTAACCTGTGCCATGCTCTTTGTCTACCGGATGCTCGCTCATATTCCGGTTGCCGGAATTGACCGTGTAGCCTTGGCCAATCTATTTTCCGGCAGTCAGCTCTTGGGATTATTGGATATTTTTTCAGGTGGTACTCTTGCCAATTTCTCTCTTATCGCTCTCGGCCTTGGACCTTACATTAATGCTTCTATTATTGTCCAACTCTTGACCGTCATCTTTCCCAAGCTCGAAGAATTGTCCAAAGAGGGTGAATATGGTCGGGAAATGATCAATCAATACACTAGACTTCTGACTATTCCCATTGCCATCTTGCAAGGATTTGGCATGTATTTACTCCTAAAAGGTCAAGGTGTAATTGGAAACTTGAATCCGGTATTACTTTTGGCTTTTATAGTGACCATGACAGCAGGCACAATGCTCGCTGTCTGGATTGGTGAGTTGATTACTGAATACGGAGTAGGAAATGGAATTTCACTATTGATCTTTGCCGGAATAGTGGGGCGGTTACCCGTGACTCTCGGTCAGACGTTTGTGACCTATGAGACACTCAATCCTCTAAATATTATCGTCTTTGTGGTAGCAGGCTTGGTCCTTATTGCAGCGGTTGTCTTTATGAATGAAGCGTCTCGGAATATTACAGTCCACTATGCCAGGCGAGTCAAAGCTGGACAGTCGGGAGGAAGTCAAGTTACTCATATTCCACTACGCTTAAATCAAGCTGGAGTCATCCCAATTATTTTTGCCATTTCCTTAGTCTTACTGCCGTCTCTAGCAGCCCAGCTTCTGGAAAAAGTAGGCAATCCCCAAGTGGCTTTGGTTGCCCGAAACGTAGCTGCTTTTATGGATCCCAACAAAATTGCCTATAATCTAATCTACTTTACACTTGTCGTGGCTTTTACCTATTTTTATACTGCAGTGGTCTTCAATCCAGAGAAAATTGCCGAAGAGATGAAAAAATATGGTGGATTTATACCGGGAATTCGTCCAGGTGAGGCGACCACAGCCTATCTGACTGCTGTCCTAAATAGAATTACCTTAGTCGGCGCTTTTTTCTTAGGTGGTCTTGCAGTTCTTCCTGCTGTAGCTCAATCGGTCTTTCAGATTTCGTCACTTTCTCTGGGAGGAACAGGAATTTTGATCGTGGTCTCTGTAGTTCTGGAAACCACAAAGTCTTTGCAATCCCAGCTGCTTGCCAAAAGTTACGATAGATTTATATGAAAATAATTATTCAAGGCCCGCAAGCCTGTGGCAAGGGGACTCAAGCCCGATTATTGGCTCAGAAATATGGTTGGATGCATTTTGAAATGGGGAAAATACTTCGCAGTATTGTTCATTCAGACAATCCATACGCCTCTAAAATAAAGGATACTCTAAATTCCGGTGGATTGGTTCCAGATGAATTAGTAAGATTAATTGCTTGGGATTTTGTCAAGAAAAATTATATCAAAGGCATTGTCTTTGAGGGGTATCCTAGATCTGTAGCCCAATATGAACAATTGCAGGACATGCTCAAGAAATTTAACAAAAGAATTGATGCCTTAATTAGTATCGATATTCCCGAAACTGAAAGTATAGCCAGAATGAGTGATAGACGAACCTGTGTCAAATGTGGCCGGGTCTATAGTCTGTCTGTGGATGGTAATTTGACTAATTGTGAATGTGGGGGAGAATTAGTCCTTCGCGAGGACGATAAACCTGAGGCTATCAAGTTGCGCCTAAAAATTTATCACGATCAGACAAGACCAGTCTATGAGAGAGCCAAGGAAGAAGGTATAGCCATTAAAATTGATGGTATGCACCCAATTGCTGAGGTACACGAGAAAATATGCACAAGCTTAGTCTAAAAACTCCACTTGATATAGAGAAAATTACTCTGTCTGGTAAAAAGCTCGCTTATGTCCGCGATCAAACAACCAAATTCATAAAGCCCGGCATTACAAGCCTTGAGCTGGACCAAATAGCAACCAAATTAATAAAGGAAGCCGGTGCTGTGCCATCTTTCTCTATGGTTCGGGGTTATCATCATGCCACTTGTATCAACATAAACGATGAGGTGGTGCATAGTATACCTACAAATCGTAAAATAAAATCTGGTGATGTCGTATCTCTCGATGTGGGTTTGTGTTTTGACGGTTGGCATTCTGATACTTCGATTACGGTTGCAGTAGGAACTTCAACTTCCTCTATCAACAATTTCCTGACAATTGGGAAAAGAGCTGTCAAAAAAGCCATAGAAGTTTGTATTGCTGGAAACAGAGTCTGGGATTTGTCCCATGCCATGCAGACGACTGTGGAAAATGCGGGCTATGGTGTGGTGACTGCTCTCACTGGTCATGGCATAGGCAGATATCTACACGAGGAACCAGCGGTTCCTTGTTTTGAGGCTCAAGATTACAAGCATTCACCACTACTCAGAGTCGGGATGGTCCTGGCAATTGAGATCATGTACGCTCAAGGTTCAGGGGAGGTAGTGTACAAAAATGACGATGGATGGACAATCTGTACTCGTGATGGTAAAATTGCAGGGCTATTTGAGGAGACGGTCGCAATTACTAAAGACGGTCCACTCATTCTGACAAAATAAACAACTCATGGCTGATGTAGATATCAATTTGGTCGAGGGAGTCGTAGTCGAAAGTCTCCCAAACGCCACTTTCCGAATCCGAGTAGGAGAAGAGACCAGCTTATTGGGCTATTTGTCAGGAAAAATGCGAGTTAATCATATCAAGCTTCTACCAGGTGACAAGGTCAGAGTCGAAATCTCTGTCCATGATAATACCCGGGGAAGAATTGTGTTTAAACTAAGATGAAAGTTCAAGCATCAGTCAAAAAACGGTGTCGCAATTGCCAAATTATAAAGCGCCATGGTAATTTATTGGTTATTTGTACCACACCTCGCCACAAGCAGAGGCAAGGATAAATATGCCAAGACTTTCTGGTGTCGATATTCCTGATTCAAAGCGCCTTGATATTTCATTGCGCTATTTATATGGCATTGGACCTGTAAATGTACTAGTCCTGTTAAAGGAAGCCAAAATTGCTCCAGAAAAACGAGCCCACGAACTGACTTCAGAAGAAATTTCCAGACTGCAAAAAATAATCGATAATATGAAAGTCGAGGGTGATCTCCGAAAAGATATAGCTCAAAATATTACTAGACTCAAAGAAATCGGATCGTTTCGAGGATCTAGGCACACCAAAGGACTCCCCGCTCGTGGACAAAGAACCAGAAGTAATGCCAGAACCAAGCGTGGTAAGCGGGTCACAATTGGAGCTTTGAAAAAAGAAGTCCAAGCTAAAGTAGACGCATCAAAGAAAGAATCTGAAAAGAAGGAGGCAAAGAAATAATATGTCAGGTAAAGTTTATGTCCTTGCCACTTTCAATAATACTCTTTTGACAATTGCTGACGCATCAGGCAATACTATTGCTTGGGGATCGGCCGGATCATCGGGATTCAAAGGTGCCAGGCGTGCTACTCCTTATGCAGCAACTGTGGCTATGGAAGCTGTAGCCCGCAAGGCTATGGCGGCGGGGGTCACTGAAGTAGAAGTCTATGTCAAGGGACCAGGTTCTGGCCGGGATGCAGCTCTTCGTGCTCTCAAAGCCGTGGGCTTAAAAATGACTCTGATTGCCGATGTTACCCCAATCCCTCACAACGGCGCCCGTCCCAAAAAACGCAGACGGGTATAGAGTATAACTCCCTCTCATTCTCCCTCTTAATTTAAGAGGGAGACGCTACTCATATTTAACTGTTTGCAAGAGGTCCTCTCGCGAAGTATCAGACTAGATCAAAAAGGCGTGGCCCTTCAAAGTTATCCACAGTTTGACAGAATTATTTGACTTTGGTATAATAAATTAAGTTTCAGGAGGTCAATTTGGTTGTGAGACCAATGTAGCTCAGCCTTAATTAGTTAGAGCGCCTGAGATTGTATACAAATTTTGTATGCAGTCTCTGGCGCTTTTTTGTTTTTAAACTTATGGCTAACGAAAATCAATTCAAATTATTTACCAAGTTTATCGCTACCCGCGGAGTCGAGGAGTATCGGCAAACAATTCCTATCTGGGTCAGGCCAGAGGATTCGATATTGGAAATCGGTTGCGAGTGGGGTACGACTTCAAACCAAATTTGGCAAGGATGTAAAAGTTTAATCGCGACTGACATTAGTTTGGACTGTATCAGCGTGGCTAGGATTAAATATCCCCAAATTCGTTTTGAAACTTTGGACGCCTTTAATATCCAACAGGCGATGCGTTTTGGGACAAATTTTACCAAAATATATATTGACATGTCTGGACTTTCTAGTTATCGAGCATTGTTAGATGTGATTTCCTTGCTCAATATGTACGCCTCAGTCTTTGGCCCAGAGGCAATTATTATCAAAAGCGGTTCACTCAAACAGTTTGCGAGAAATTGTTCTGTCTGGAAGAGCCTTTAACTCACCACTTCCCCTTCTTCCGTCTTAACCTTGTCATCTTTTGGAGCCTCTGGTGTCTCTGTTGCTCCTGCGTCCTGCGCCCTGTCTCCTGATTCCTCTTTCGGTTGTTCGTTCATTGCACTGCCTATTTTTTGCATCGATTCCATCAGATCCTTGGTCTTGGCTTCCAGATCTTCTTTGGATCCGACTTCAAGAAGGTCCTTGACTGCTTTGATTTTGTCTTCGACTTCAGTTTTTAATTCTGGCTTGATTTTGTCTCCACCATCTTTGATGGCTTTTTCAGCTGTAAAGATCATAGTATCGGCCTGATTTCGGGCTTCGACACGGGCTTTTTTGGCAGAATCTTCGGCTGCATACTTTTCAGCTTCTGCTTGCATTCTTTTTATTTCGTCCTCAGACAAATTGGTGCTATTGGTGATAGTAATATGTTGTTCTTTTCCGGATGCCTTATCTTTAGCAGCTACTTTGAGAATACCAGAGGCATCCAGATCAAATGTCACTTCGACTTGAGGAACACCCCGAGGAGCTGGCGGAATACCATCGAGAATAAATCTACCCAGAGTTTTATTATCAGCGGCCATTGGTCTTTCTCCTTGTAAAACATGAATCTCGACAGAAGTTTGATTGTCAGCTGCTGTCGAAAAGACCTGAGATTTGGCTGTGGGAATAGTTGTATTTCTGGAAATTAGGGGTGTTGCGACACTACCCAAAGTCTCAAGTCCGAGTGTAAGAGGTGTGACATCGAGCAAGACCACATCTTTGACATCTCCTGTCAAAATTCCTCCCTGGATTGCAGCCCCAACTGCTACTACTTCGTCAGGATTGACACCGCGATTGGGTTCTTTACCAAAGAATTCCTTGACGACTGAAACTACTTTTGGCATGCGAGTCATTCCGCCGACCATGACTACTTCATCAATCTTGGATATATCTACCCCAGCGTCTTTTAAGCACGCCTTGACTGGGACAATAGTCTTTTGGATCAGGTCGTCGACCAGTGACTCCATCTTGGCCCGGGTCAGCTTGAGATTAAGGTGCAAGGGCTGGCCGTTGTTTTGAGTAATATAGGGCTGATTAATCTCTATTTCCATAGCCGACGACAATTCGATTTTGGCTTTTTCGGCTGCATCTTTGACCCGTTGTAAAGCCTGAGCGTCTTTCTTGAGATCCAGAGCATTTTCTTTTTTGAATTCCTCGACAATCCAATTCATAATAACTTGGTCAAAATCATCACCACCGAGGTGTGTATCGCCATTTGTTGCCTTGACTTCAAAGACGCCATCACCCAATTCCAAAACTGAAATGTCAAAAGTTCCACCACCTAGATCATAAACTG
This sequence comes from Candidatus Amesbacteria bacterium, assembly GCA_030681075.1. GTDB lineage: Bacteria > Patescibacteriota > Microgenomatia > CAZETR01 > Amesbacteraceae > JACRNA01. The sequence goes on from JAUXUE010000018.1 coordinate 7,766, forward strand.
CCACAGTGTGAGCATTTTTCTTGTCGAGTCCGTAAGCCAGAGCTGCGGCCGTGGGTTCATTGATAATGCGTTCGACTTTTAGACCCGCTATTTCACCAGCCTGTTTGGTCGCCTGGCGCTGTGAATCATCAAAATAAGCGGGGACTGTAATGACGGCCGAATCAATCTTGGTGCCCAAATAACTTTCGGCATGAGCTTTCATGGTCATGAGGACTTGGGCTGAGATTTCTTGTGGAGTATAGACTTTACCATCCACTTCCACGCATGCCATGCCGTCTTTACCGGAGACTATTTTATATGGAACCATGTCCATAGTTCTTTTGACTTCAGGATCGGAAAACTTTCTCCCCATCAGTCTTTTGATACTATAAATTGTATTTTTGGAATTGAGGACCATTTGACGTTTGGCTACGTCACCTACCAATTTTTTGACTGGCTCGACAATAGATGGTGTAGTGTTGCGACCAGTATCAGCTGCGACTATTACTTTTGGTGTTCCACCTTCCATTACAGCCACACAGCTGTTTGTTGTTCCTAGATCAATACCGATAATCTTTGCCATTTTATTTTTTATAAACTTTGACCTTTGCTGGTCTTAAAATAACATCTCCTAT
>JAUXUE010000037.1 GCA_030681075.1 Candidatus Amesbacteria bacterium
GAGGTATTTACCAAGGCTCTGGCTATAGAACTATCTAAAGTCAAAGAAAAAGTCCGTGAGCTTTCGGTAGATATAAAGATCAAGGAAAAACATGGCCACCAGATAGCCTTGACTCCAAGGCAAATAACTCTGGTAGAATACCTGAATGCCAATGGTGAAATAAATATGGCGGTAGCCCGCAAATTGTTGTCGATGGTTTCTGAAGATACAATCCTTCGTGAATTTAAATATCTGACTGAAAACGGAATTGTAGACAAGAAGGGATCGACTAAGGCTGCCCGTTATATACTTAAAAAATAAACATGACAGGAGACGCACAAATGTTTTATATTATGCTGGCCTTGCCATCGCTCTTTGGCTTGACATTGGTAGGCGAAGGAATCTATAAAATGGCAACTTATCAAGAGGGAAAGATTAATATAATTTTGGGAAGTTTGTTTTTGGCAGTAGTTGTCTTTGGCTACTTTTATCTGAAAGATTACTTAAGATAACTCCCTCTCATTCTCCCTCTTAATTTAAGAGGGAGACGTTACTCCCACTATTTAATGAAATATTGACGTTGTTCACATCGGTCGCGAGAACCATCCCCCCTACAAGCAATATTCCACAAGGGTGGAATATTTTATTTTGTATGATATAATGAGTCCATGGAAAAAACACAGTTTAATTTCACAGCCTGGGTGGAGGAGGCCAATGATCACGAACGTCGTATAGCTAGTGTGTTGGGTAATCTTAGGGACCCACTCTCTCTAAGATTGGAGTTGGCAGAAATGTTGCGTATGAATGAAATAAATACAAGAAGAGAAACTGCAAGAATTTATGTTGCTGCCAAACGAGGTAGAGGATTACCAAATTTGGGTGGTGTTCGACTTAAATAAGGAAAGCTGTAGTAAAATAATAGAATGAAATTTAGTGAGTTGGCTAAGTATTTGCACAAGCTGGAGGGGACGGCTGGGAGGAATGAAATGACGGTGATATTGGCTGAAATGTTTGCTTTAGCCACTCCCGAAGAAGCCAGACTAATAGCTTACATGACCCAAGGAAAATTAGGACCGGCTTATAAATCACCTGATTTTGGCATTGCTGATAAAAGTATGGTCAAAGCTCTGGGAGGCGAAGCTAAAATACTTTTTGACAAGCTCGGAGATTTGGGGCTTGTGATTGAACAGCTCAAAAGTATAAAAGTATCAAAGTATAAAAGTATAAAAGTGAGTGAAGTTTATGAAAAGCTTTGGGATATAGCGACAATTTCTGGTACTGGATCACAAGATAAAAAGCAACAATTAATAATTAATTTATTATCTGAGGTCGATCCGGTATCGGCAAAATATATTGTCAAAATGATCCTTGGAAAACTTCGCACGGGTTTTTCGGACATGACTATCCTTGATAGTTTGTCTTGGATGCTCTCGGGCAGCAAAAAACTAAAACCTCAAATAGAAGCGATGTATAACGTAAGGGCGGATTTGGGACAAATCGCCATGCAGGTAAAGATGGATAAGGGGGTAAAGAGGGAATTAGGACCAGTAATTGGGACACCGATCTTGATGGCCAAATGTGAACGGGCTGAGACCACTCTCGATATTTGGGAGAGATTAGATAAATGCGCAGTGGAATACAAGCTTGACGGACTTCGAATTCAAGCACATATTAGTGATAAAGTGACCTTGTTTTCCAGGGGTCTAGAAAATGTCACTTCTATGTATCCAGATATTTGCGAAGGTCTAAAAAAACAAATAAATCACAATTGTATTGTGGAAGGGGAGATGATTGCTCTGGATAAGAACGGCCGGTTTTTACCTTTTCAGGAAACGGTCCAGCGCAAGCGAAAATATGATATTTTGGAAATGCTGGAAACGGTCCCACTAAATATATTTTTGTTTGATGTTTTAATGTTGGATGGGTCAAATGTGATGAATGAGGCAAATGAGACAAGAAGAAAACTTTTGGAGAGTATTGTTACTCCTGGAGACACTGTAAAATTGATGATTAGAAATAAGATAGAGCAAGAGAAAGAGATAGAGGAATTTTTCCAGCAATCTTTAAAAGCTGGGACTGAAGGGATAATTGCCAAAAAATTGGATGGGGGATATGCAGCAGGAGCTCGGGATTTCAATTGGATAAAATACAAAAAAAGCTACCAACAGTCTGCTTTGTCTGATACTCTGGATGTGGTGGTTATGGGCTATGATGAAGGCCAGGGAAAGAGATCCAAGTTTGGTATTGGTGACTTTTTGGCTGGAGTATATAATCCTGAGTCTGACAAATATTTTACAATAGCAAAAGTAGGGACGGGATTGACTGATGAGGAATGGCAGCGCATGGCTTCAAATCTCAAACCACAAATCACAATGACCAAACCAAGTAATTTTGAAGTATCAAGCCAAATGAAATGTGATCATTGGGTGGAGCCAAAGATTGTCGTGGAACTGCTGGCTGACGAAATTACCAAGTCTCCGATGCATACCAGCGGATATGCTTTGAGGTTTCCTAGACTAGTTTCGTTTCGGGAAAAGAAGCCTACTGATGCTACCTCTATGAAAGAGCTGGAAAAAATGGTTAAATTACAAAAAGATCGGCGGTGATTAGAATGGCAGTAAAATCAACTAATTCAACAACAAGTCTATCTCCCAATGTCGCAGGAGCGCTTTGCTATGTACCGGTAGTCGGCTGGGTAGCATCGCTCGTACTCTTGATAGTCGAGAAAAATCCCTCAGTCCGCTGGAATGCCGTACAATCATTACTTTTGTCTGGCGTCTTGTGGCTTGTGGGAGTAGCTTTGACCATGACAATAGTATTAGCTTTGTTAAATTTCCCAATCATGATCGCAGGACTAATATTAAATTTGGTCTTGGCAGTCAAGACTTACAAGAACGAAACAGTCAAGTTACCAGTCTTGTCAGATTGGACCGATAAAGTATTGAAAAAGGTATAATCAAACCATGAAAATTATTCTTGGTTTAGGCAATCCCGGTGTAGAGTATGCAAATACTCGTCATAATGCCGGGGTTTCCTTTGTTGGCAAGTTGGCCAGTTTATCAGTTGATCAGTCGAGTTATGGATGGCGAAGGGAAAAAAATAAGATGGTCTTTAAGACTGACAAATTTACACTGATCAAAACTGCAACAGTATTTATGAACGAGTCGGGAAACTTGATTTCTAAACTTGATTACTTGGCGCACGACGATTTAGATCTAAAATTAGGCCAGTATAAAATTCAAAAGGGAGTAGGGCCCAAAGTCCACAATGGTGTGCTGTCGGTCGAAAATACTCTGAAAACAAAAGATTTCTGGAGAATTAGAATCGGAATCGACAACAGAACTACTCCAATCGATGGTGAAACATATGTATTACAAAAATTCCCTCCAGATGAAAGAAAAATATTGGACGGAGTATTTGAAAAAATATGTAATGAGTTTGTTTAAGAAAAGACCATTCGACATTTTAGACTGCGCTTCTCGGATCCCGCAAGTCGTTGCTTGCGGGGTCCGCCTGCGATGCTCGCTTTAAAATGTCTGCATGGTCGGGAAGGGAGGAAAGTAGGGCGGCCTGCAGGCCGCCCCAAATACTGGTATATTAGACAATGAGTATGCAAGCACTTGGAAATATCTTAAAAAATAAAACCATTGATAAAAATAAGTACATTAGTCGTGAGTTTCAGGATTATGGAGTAAGACTAGCTGAGGATTTGGGCGATCTAGCTCACAAATCACTTTATATTAAATTATCCAAGACAGTGGATCGTAACATTCTGGAACAATGCAAAAGATTTGTCATCGATAGCAATGCCAACAATAGGGGAGCTTTGTTTATGTGGAAGATGAAACAATTAAGGAAAAAATGACAAAAAAGAAATTGACGGCTGATTGGTTGAAAAGTAAAAAGATACCTGCAATTTTGATACCGGGGTTGATTTTGGCAGGAGCATTGGGCTGGGGAGGCTGGAGACAACTGGAAAATTACAAACAAAACAAAATTATTTTTCCTGATTCGGGTATTGTAACGAATGTCGTCGATGGTGACACATTTACCCTAGATAATATTTCGGTAAGATTAATCGGGGTCGACGCTCCTGCTAACGACGCTTCCTCTACCGCTTTTCTAAAATCATTAATCCTCAACAAAAAGGTCTGGCTGGAATATGATAGATACCAAGATGATAAATATGGGAGGGTTTTGGCCTGGATTTGGACAAATTGCGAATCTACTCCACAATTTCTACCTGCAGACTATATGTATAAATCCCAACGCGAATCCAATCTTGGTCTCGTTACCAATCCAGAAGGATGTCAAAAGGGAAAACTTGTCCAAGAGGAACTAGTTAAATCCAAGATGGCTATAACAATAAAATATAAGGAAAGAGGAGAGGGAAAGTATGAGAAAAGGTTGTATAATTTGACTAATGCCCAAGAGAATTGAGATAAAGACACTGATAACTTTTAGTATATTGTTGGTAGTGGTTGTCGTTCATAGAAATTGGAGTGATATATGGCTTGGGGTGGGGTGGATCTTGGGATACTTTGCCACAGAGCTGGATCAGATTTTCTATGCTACGGTCTGTAATCCTCATGAATTATCATGCCAGAGAGTCCAATCCGAGATAGCCAAGAAAGACTGGAAAAATGCCTGGAGAATGCTCCAAGACTCTAAAGCCGAAAGAACCAAATTGCCAATTCATAATATAGTGACGGGCTTGGTTTTGGGAGTTCTCGGAGTGTGGCTGGTTACCAGTAGCCTTAGCATCTTGGCTTCAGGACTTGTCATTTCACTGGGTATAAAACTTTTCTTGGAATTTACACTTGATAAAAATCAAATCGATTGGTATTGGCTCTTGCCCAAGCCCCTGAGGCTAAAGGAAATTTGGGGAGTGTTACTACTCTTGCAATTATTTTTGCTTGTGAGATAGTCGCGGTCATACGATTGGCATACGGTGGGCATACCATGGTCATACAATTGTATGACAACGAATGACTATTGAATGACTATCGTATGACTGGTAATATAAAGACCATGGCTGTAATAAATCTAACAAAGAGTGACTTTGACGAAAAAATCAAAAGTGGAGTAACCTTGGTGGACTTTTGGGCCACTTGGTGCGGACCATGTAGAGCAGCGGCTCCAGTCATTGAAGAAATGTCTGTAGAATACGCTGGAAAGATAGTGGTGGGTAAGGTGGATGTGGATGCCGAAGGACCGCTTTCTCAAAAATTTGGAGTGATGAGTATTCCTACAATAATCCTCTTTAAAGATGGGGTAGAGGTGGGCAGACAGGTGGGATTTGCAGGTAAACAAGGATATCTAGATCTTTTGAAAAAATGTACGATGTAATAATTATCGGAAGTGGGCCGGCGGGATTGACGGCAGGAATTTATACAGCCAGGGCAAACCTGAAAACACTTTGTATTGCCGGAAATATCTGGGGTGGACAATTGATGCAGACGACGCTGGTCGAAAATTATCCCGGATTTCCAGAGGGCATCCAAGGACCGGATCTGATGCTGAATATGCGAAAGCAAGCGGAAAAAATGGGAGTAGAAATAATTGACCAAGACGTAACTCGGGTAGATTTTTCTAAGTTACCGCATGAGGTATATGTGTCCGATGTGTCCTATGAGTCTCATGCGACAATAATAGCAACTGGTGCGGAGTTTAAGTGGCTGGGATTCCCAAATGAGCAGAAGCTGATTGGCAGGGGAGTGTCCGCCTGTGCTACTTGTGACGCCGCTTTTTTCAAAGATAAGAAAGTGGTGGTGGTGGGTGGCGGAGATTCAGCTATGGAAGAAGCTCTGTATCTGACCAAGTTTGCTAGTGAAGTAATTGTCATCCACCGCCGAGATGTTTTTCGTGCGAGCCATATTATGCAAGAGAGAGTGCGTGCTCACCCAAAAATAAAAATCATGTTTAATACAGTAGTGACAGACGTTTTGGGTGAAAACAAGGTGGAAGGAATAGTCACCACTACTGGCAATATAGTCTGTGATGGCTTGTTTGTAGCAATCGGCCATACGCCAGCGACAAAAATATTTGAAAATCAGATAAAACTGGATGCCAAAGGTTATGCACTAAGGGAGCAAGAAGCTCGCGGAATATTTATTGCGGGGGATGTCCATGACCACAAATACCGCCAAGCAATTACAGCTGCAGGCTATGGCTGTGAAGCGGCTCTTGACGCCGAGCGTTATTTATCGGAGAATAGTCAGCATGGCAGTTAAGAAAGTACCAACAGTAATTCCTCAAAAAAGCCTGATGGAAAAAGTCGCTCCATTTATGATGCTAGCTCTCGTAGTCATGGCCTTTATGCTTGGTCTTATGTGGAACAAGCTCCAAGGAGCGCCAGCTGGCCCCATGAAATTTGCAGACAAGCTGGTGGCTTATGCCAAAGATTTGAAATTGGATACCAAGAAATTTAAAAAATGTATGGAAGTGGGCAAAAAATCGGTTGTGGATTCGGACACCGCTCAAGGTGCTCAATCTGGAGTCAATGGAACACCCGCTTTCTTTATCAATGGCAGATTGGTCTCAGGCGCTCAACCTTTTTCGGAATTTAAAAAGATAATTGATGAAGAATTGACTGGCGGACAAAACAAGGTCACGGATCCAAGGGTAAAAGTGGAGTTGGGCAATGCTCCTACCCAAGGTAAGTCGGAGGCCCCGGTCGTGGTAATTGAATTTTCTGATTTTCAGTGTCCATTTTGTAGCCGGGCACTGCCTACAATCAAGCAAGTCCTGAGTGAATATAAAGATAAAGTACTCCTCGCCTACAAACATTTTCCTCTGACCCAAATTCACCCACTGGCACAAAAAGCCGCAGAAGCCTCAGAGTGTGCTCGTGATCAAGGTAAATTTTGGGAATTTCATGATCAACTCTTTGCCACTCAACAAGAGTGGAGTAGTCTTCAGTAATGAAACTTAATGCCAAGCAACTTCGAAAAACAAAACCTAATGCTGATGGGGGAGAATATATAATTCACAATGCGTTGTATCTAGTATTAGACAATGTCTTAGACACATACAATATTGGGTCTTTGTTTAGATTGGCAGATGCGGCGGCAGTAAAAGAAATAATTTTGTGTGGGGATACCGAGACTCCACCATCAAGTAGAATTCACAAAGCAGCAGTTGGAACCGAAGAGTGGGTAAAATGGAGATATTTTTCTACAGCACTTGAAGCTGTCACACAATTGAAGAAGGAATGGCCTGGTGGAATTGTAGTAGCAATTGAACAAGATCCGAGGGCAAAAATGTATGTTGATATGCATATCATGCTAGATGATGATCTTCCTGCAATAGTCGTAGTGGGACACGAGACAAATGGTGTGTCAAAAGATGTGCTAGATGTTGCAGATATGATAGTAGAAATTCCCATGTTTGGAGTGAATAAGAGTTTGAACGTTCATGTGGCCGCGAGTATTGTCCTTTACAAACTCATCAGTTTTGTGTAGAATCACACTACTTTCAGGATAAGGAAGGCTCTTTAAAAAGTGAGTTTGAGTGTAATCTAATTGTCAATTCGCCACATTTTGTAACTCAAAAAGTGGTAGGAATTTTTTTGAGAGTTTGATCCTGGCTCA